>JAKZUG010000118.1:0-6708 GCA_047516705.1 Candidatus Poribacteria bacterium
GATTTTAGAAATCTTTAAGCAACACAATGCCCGGAAGGTGGATTACGCCAAAGATGAGGCGGAGCGGCAGCAGCTCTGGAAGGCGCGGAAAAGTGCGTTCGGTTCATTCGGACGGCTCGCACCGAACTATATCACCCAAGATGGTGTCGTGCCGCGGACGACGCTACCGAAGGTACTACGGCGGATTTCTGAAATCTCCGAGAAGTATCAGATTCCGATTGCGAATGTCTTTCACGCAGGCGATGGCAATATCCATCCCATTGTCCTCTTTAACGAGCGTGACGCAGACCAGTGTGAGCGAGTAGAGCATGTTAACATGGAGATTCTTTCCGTATGTGCTGAAGTCGGTGGCACAATCACGGGGGAGCACGGGGTTGGTGTTGAAAAGATGGATTATATGCCCCTCATTTTTAGTCCTGCAGATTTGCAGGTGATGGCGACTGTCAAAGATATTTTTAATCCCACAGGACTTTGCAACCCCGGTAAGATTTTCCCAACAGCGGAATCGTATGCCAAGTTAGGTTTGAAACTCGATGCAGTGAGGAACTTCTAAATGAGAACCTACTCTAAAGATGATGTTATCAACGCTATCCGAGATTTTCTCCGTGATGTCGTTGAAGTTGAATCCATTGAACATGTGGAAGGGAGTGAATTTTCTGTCCGCATTATTATTAGCAAAGCAGATAAGATCCCTGTTATCCCAACCTATAGTTACGAGCGGTTTATTGACACTTTTGCATCCGCTTTAGGGCACAAATTTGATTCCGAGGGCAGCATTTCAAGCACTGGTGACAAGATGGAATACCTTGATAGCAAATTAGGTACCTACTGGACAAGACAAATTAAAGTCAGTCTTGACCAGATTAATGTGGAGGGATAGGGTAGTGATAGAAACGAGCGTTATAGTTGCCGTGCTTGCAGCTGGTGTGCCTATACTACTTGCAATAGTAGGTGGCATAATATGGATCGTCCGGGAGTTTGGGAAAGTTAATTCGCGGTTGTCTCTGCTTGAACAGAGCGTGAAACGCTTAGAAGATTCACCTATTTATCAGGCCCCTATCCAGCCGGGTGAGGATGAAAGGATAGAGGGATTTGAGATACGGATTCTCACCAAGAAATCTGAATCATAATTTTCCAAGAGGATTTAGCAGCGAACCAGTCTTAGTATTCCAAAGGTTTTAGGCGGCGTTTCAATGAGTGCAGCCAGAAAATCGTTTCATCATCGTGAGGAAGAAAGAGAGATACATGGAAAATTCACGTGCATTGCACGATGAACTTAAGCATATTGTTGGAGAATCCGGGATCCTTCCGGAGGCGCAGATAGCCGCTTACACTTTTGATGGATGCGTTCCGAAGGCAGTCGTTTTGCCGGCATCTGTTCAGGAGATGCAAGATGTCCTCCGATTTGCGTCAAAAGAGGACTTATCGGTTATGCCTGCTGGTGCAGGCACGAAGCTTGGCATCGGGAACCTACCACAGAAAGTAGATGTTGTACTGGCAACAACCCGTCTGAACAGTGTGGTGGAATATGAACCCGCGGATCTAACCGTCACTGTGGAATCTGGCATCCGTTTAGCTGCTTTGCAAGCTGTGTTGGCACAACATCAACAGTTTCTTCCGTTGAACCCTCCGTCCGCAGAGCGGTGTACCCTCGGTGGGATTGTTGCAACAAATTCGAGTGGCTCCCTCCGTCTGCGATATGGAACTGCCCGAAATCAGGTCTTGGGGTTACGAGTTGTTCACGCGAACGGTACTGTTGTCAAGAGCGGCGGTAAAGTGGTAAAAAATGTAGCGGGTTATGATCTCAACAAACTCTATATCGGTGCTTTTGGGACACTCGGTATCATTACCGAAGTAACGCTCAAGTTATCACCGATCCCTGTACGGGAATCAGTCCTCGTAACGAATTTTCAGAACGTTCAAGATGCGGTTGACACGGGGCTAAGCGTTGTCGGTTCGCAGATACTACCTATGTTTGTAAATCTGTTCATCAATGCTGATCCGAGACGTGGTAAAACCGACGGTACTACAGATGGAAACGGACCTATGCTTGTGGCTGGATTCGGTGGCGATCCGGAAACCGTGGCGTGGCAATTAACACAATGCCAAGAAATTATGGAACAAAATGGCGCGATGGGTGTCACAATTATAGAAGGCGAATCCGAGCGGCTCCTCCAGGAAGGTATTCAGGAATTCTCTGCGGATGATAGGGCTACCGAGCGCGTGATTGCGAAGTTGAACCTGAAACGCACGGATATCGCTAAATTTGCTGCGCAAGTTGTAGACGCAAGTTGGGCGCGTGGTGTCCAGATGATGACATTACTCGGAAGTGGTGTGTTGTATCTCTCTATACCTGTAACGTCCGACACAGATTTCCAAGTGCTTGCGGATACGCTAACGCAGTTACGTCAATCTGCAATAGCGGCGCGAGGGAATCTCATTGTGGAAACCGCGCCACCTGAATTCAAACGGCATATTGACGTTTGGGGTCCCATCGGAGACATGCTCGGTTTAATGAAGCAGGTTAAAGCCAAATTTGATGCAGGCGGTTTGTTAAATCCAGGGAGATTTGTCTCAAGTATTTAGTTTTTGTTCTGTTTTTTGTTGAAGATTCACTATTGCTCACCCCGAAAATATCGGGCAAGGATGGTTTGCCCGGTTTATCAGGATGTAGGTTCACTTTGTAAGCCTACGTTGCGCTCTTGTCAAACCAATTTTGGTTGCTGGCTGCGCCAAAAAGGGGGTATAACATGCGAGAAAAAAGATGGAGGATTCTGTGGATTGATAACCAGATATCTGATATAGAGCAATCTAACGGACAGCCTGAAGGTGCATATCGTGAAACGCAAAAATATATAACACCAAAACCTTATGTTCGTTTCTTGGAGTACGAAGGGTACGATGTATCCTTAGCAGATACTGATCCTGAGGGCATAGCATTACTCAAGGACGAGGCATATCACGCTATCCTATTGAATTGTGATGAAATAACGCGAGAGGATAATCTGCTTGCGCGTGTTCGGGACGTAGATGCCCATATTCCTATCATCCTCCTAACGCGTGAGGGTGGACAGGAGGTGATACAGCAAGCAAGTCTCTATGATGTTGACAATATCTTCATAATGTCAGAAAATGTGCAGGTCAAAGAGGCTTCAAGACAGTTGGTATCATCACTCGCTTTTTTACTTGAAAAGCAGACTGTTCGGGAAGCGTATACACCGCAAGCGTACGTCCAAAACTTTAACAGGGCGCATATTTCCAGTGCGGAAACGCGAGGACACGGCTCCGATAGCGATTGGCAAACATGGATAGATACTTATGTTCGTCTCGTTGAATGGGATCTGCGGCTTGATACCCTACATAACGTTGACGAACTGAAAGCTATCCACGAAATGGAAAAACGTGAGGCAAACGCCGCGTTCGCTAACTATATTCAGGATAACTATAAGCACTGGCTTGTGGGTCAAGCATCACCTACCTTGTCCGTGGATGTCGTTTACAGATATGTCATCCCTGAAATTCAGGCGGGGAAGCAGGTGCTATTTATCGTTATGGATTGTATGCGGCTGGACCACTGGTTGAAAATCGAGCCGTTGCTTTATCCACTGTTTGACATAAAGACAGATTATTATTTTTCCATCCTGCCGACAGCGACGCGTTATGCCCGGAACGCTATTTTTAGTGGGTTGTTCCCGCTTGAGCTTGCTGAAAGATATCCAGACCTGTACGCAGAACCAGATAAAACACACACGAGCATCAATCGCTACGAGAAACAACTTCTGCGTTTGCAATTTGAGAGGCACGGAATACCTCTCAAACCGCCCCAGCATTACTTCAAAATTTTTGATGTACGTGGGGAGATGCAATACCTGCACTGGCTGAGTGTCGCAGATAGGATTAGTTTGTCGGCACTCGTTGTCGATTTCCTTGATATGCTGACCCATGCACGGTATGACGTGGATTTACTTCGGCAGCTTATCCCGGACGAGGCGGCGTTCCGGACACTCGTGCACGCGTGGTTTCAGCATTCGCGGCTCTATGAAATATTCAGAATTGCTGCTGAACGCGATATAACTGTCATCTTAACATCTGACCACGGTTCACTACTTTGTCAAAATGCTGCTAAGATTTCAAGCCAAGCCGAACTCACTGCCGGGCTCCGGTTTAAAGAGGGCAGGAACATCTCCTGTACGCCTGAGACGGGATGGATTATAGAGGACCCAGAGGCATATCGCTTACCCGGCAAATTGACACAGATGAACTATGTTCTCGCTAAAGAGGACTACTATTTTGTTTATGACAGGCAGTTCAACATCTATAAGGAAATATTCCAAGGCAGTTTCCAACACGGTGGTGTTTCACTTGAAGAGATGATTCTGCCATGCATTGTGCTTGAACCGAGGTAGTTGAGGAGAATTACACATGTTGAAAACCGTCAAACTATATAAATACCGACTCTGTGGTCTACTAACGCTTATCACGTTGTGTTTCCCGATTTGCACACAGGCGCAGTTCGCAGATTTCGGGCTTGGTGAAAAAGCACCTGTTGAGAAACTCGCCGTGAAAGGTTACCTCTCACTTGACAAGGTGCAACCGGGAAGTCAATTCCAGATTGCTGTCGTTGTAGAGATTGCTGAAGGGTGGCACGTCAACGCTAACCCAGCGAAGGAAGGGTTTATCGCAACCGAGGTGACCCCGCCTGAGATGGCACACCTCACTTTTGGGGAAGTCGTATATCCCGCAGGTGATGTGCTGAAACTCGGATCAATCGGAGAGGCACCCGTCTATCACGATACCATCACTATCGGTATCCAAGCTGACTTAAGCCAGACGGCTCCAGTTGGATCAAGTACGTTGGATTTTCAACTACAATATCAGGCGTGTGACGATGCGCAGTGTCTGTTACCTGAAACTCTCACTTTTTCAATACCTATTGAGGTTGTCGGTATAGAGAAGACTGTTCAACGTATTAATGAAGCCGTTTTTGCTAATATTGAATTCGGGACACCGCCGGGTTCCACTGGTGACGAAGGGAGTCTTGAGCGCGCCCTCTCCGGTGGACGGGTCTGGCTTGCGTTCTTACTCGTGTTTGCAGGTGGGATCTTGACCAGCCTGACTCCGTGTGTTTACCCGCTCATACCAATCACCGTTTCTATTTTTGGTGCCAACGAGTCTGCAGGCTTATTCAAATCTTTCCTGCTCTCTGTTGTGTATGTCATCGGAATTGTTGTTATGTATTCAATTTTAGGCGTGGCGGTCGCTTCGACAGGGGCGGTCTTTGGTCAGATAATGGCAAACCCGTGGGTGGTCGGTTTCATCAGTTTAATTCTCGTTACCCTCGGACTTTCGATGTTTGGTATTTTTGAAATTCGGTTGCCGTATGCGGTGCAGAATCGTCTGAACACCGTTGGCGGTGCCGGATTTGCCGGAGCATTCGCCATGGGAACGGTCGCTGGCGTGATCGCAGCACCTTGCACGGGACCGGCGTTAGCGGTAGTGCTAACGTATATAGCGACAACGGGAAGCCTGTTCTTGGGATTCTGGCTCATGTTCACTTATGCATTCGGAATGGGACTGCTTTTTATCGGTATCGGCACGTTTTCTGGTTTGCTCTCTGCGCTACCGCGTTCAGGTGGATGGATGTATGTTTTGGAAAACGTCTTCGGCATCGCTATTATTACGATGGCACTCTACTTTCTCAAAGATGTATTCCCGTCGTTGCAAAGCTTCCTGCAAAACTCACTGCCATTTTTTGCTATCGCTGGCGGTTTGGTGCTTGTTGGTTTATGGCTCGGTAAGTTAACGCAACGTTTCAGCGGTATCTCTCCACGGATGCAATTCCAGAAAGCGTGCGGTCTCTTGTTGGCAGTAATCGGTGCCTATATGTTTGTGGGTGGCATTCAACAGCCTGCCGGACCGCACCTGAATTGGATTTACGACGAAGCAGAAGGATTTGAAATCGCTAAGCGCGAGGACAAGCTTGTCATGCTCGATTTTTATGCCTCTTGGTGTGCCGCATGTAATGAACTAGATCACCAAACCTATGCGGATCCGACTGTTGCTGAGAGACTTGATGACTATGTTAATGTCAAACTCGATTTCACCCGCACCTCCGAAACGACGAAGGCACTCACCGAGAAGTATCAGATTCCAGGATTACCGGTCGTCATTTTCACGGATGCCGACGGCATCGTTCTCAAGCGGTTCACCGGGTTCGTTAATGCAGAGAATATGCTCGGCATTCTTGACGAAATTGAGGGTGGCACACAGTAGTATGTCGTTCAGGTTGTCGGATTAAAACGACTGTACGATAGTTTTGTGTTTCAGTTCAAGGCAAAAGGAGTTAGTATGTCATTCAAGGCGAAATCCCTATTTTCCCTACGCAGCTGGCTTTTTTATGCAGAGGTGCTGGTGGTAGTCGGCTTTGTTGTACTTGCCTCGCTCTATATTCGGCGCGGGAGTGCCGAACCTGAATCGCCACCGTTATCACAAGTGGGTGCCTTCATTGAGAAGGCGGATACACTCTTTGCGCAGGAGGATCTCGTTGATGCTGCACTCCTCTATTGGCGGGTATTACAAGCATTAGAAACTGCTGAAAAGGAACAAGTGGTATCCGTAAACGGGGTGTCCCAGACAAGCGCGAAGGTCCGTTTGCACGCGAATCTCCGCATCACGGAAATCTATTCACGGAGCAATTGGCTGAAAGAT
>JAKZUG010000119.1:0-12282 GCA_047516705.1 Candidatus Poribacteria bacterium
CTGCGGCAGCAGCTTTATCGTAAGATCAACAAACCCGC
Organism: Candidatus Poribacteria bacterium; assembly: GCA_047516705.1. Taxonomy (GTDB): domain Bacteria; phylum Poribacteria; class WGA-4E; order WGA-4E; family WGA-3G; genus WGA-3G. The sequence continues at coordinate 39 of JAKZUG010000119.1, forward strand.
ACCGAAGCGTAAAGTAATCCGGCGGATGCCCCGCCGAACTTCCGTGAAACTACCACCCTATTGTCAGACTATCGTAAACAATAACCTCTTCCGCCCGCTCGGGTACCGGGAATACGAATGGACACTCAAACTGGAACTCATCGGAACAATGGTGTATTCAGATTCTGCTAAGAACACGGCGATTTTGCAAAGTAACCACCCAAAATACCGAAGGCTCATCGTTAAAACAGGCGACATCTTCTTAGAAGAACTCACCATCACACGTATTGAAGCACGTAAGGTGAGTTACAGCAGTAATGACGGTGAACAGAAATATATCAATCTCTCGTCCTCACCCTTTGGCGGTGGTTTGAAAAAACCGGAAACACAGGAGAAATTATGAAACTTTTTGTCAGCATCTTACTGATCCTATTGCTTACGCTACAACTGTCTTTCGCTGTGGATGACAAACATGCATGTGGTGCTGTCAGTCTCTATCACCTTGCTACAATTTTAGGTATTGAGGTATCTCTGGACAAAACAGACGCTGCTCTTCAAGAGAAAAAGGACGGCAGTCGCGTCGCGAGTTTTACAGATATCATTGCTTGTGCTAAGGATATCGGACTTGAGTTGCAAGGGGTGAAACTCACCTATGCCCAATTGCAAACGTTTGAGACACCTGTCATCGCGCATCTCAAAACCACGTTTGATGAGGACCCATCGGCTGCCGATAGCACCGTCGGACACTTCGTTGTCGTTGAGCGCGCCACTGCCAAGTGGGTGCGCCTCTTTGACACGCCCCAAAACACCTTATATAACACAGCCACCGTTGTCTCACGCGATCGCTTTCTGGAGCTCTGGACTGGTAAAACCCTCTCTCTCTCGCAAAAGCAGCAACGGCAAAGGTACTCCGCTTTATCTGCCACCCCCACGCTGCACGACTTCGGAAAAGGGAAAGCGGAGGAATACCAGTTATCTGTGCAACTCTTAAACCGCAGCAGGGCACCTCTAAAAATTCTAAAATTGATTCCAGTTGCAGCTGCACCGTCGCCAAACGACAAGCAGACGTTATTCCGGCCGGCGGTACCATCACTTTAGACGTCAAATGGGACGCGCGAGCAATAAACCGTTCTCTTTTTACCACGATTCAGATTCAGACAGATACCCTCAAACGCCCCTATACCTTTATCTCTTTGGGGCTCATTCGCGAGTTTGCCCTCGTTTTTACGCCTGAAACACTCTTGCTCAGAGGGACAGGTATCTCTACCTTCAAAAGAACCGTTGAACTCCAAAACCTCAACGAGACCGCTGTGAAGATCCATAAAATTGAGAGTTCACAGGAATGGATTCAGCCTGTCCTCCGCAGCAATACCGTCATTCCTCCGTGGCGCAACGCAAACATAGAACTCCATTTTGAAACGGAACGGTTGCCGCGGGGCGAAATGATTAATGAAACCCTCACCGTGCATTACGTTGAGGACGAAGGAGAGACAAAGACACTCATCTTACCGATCTCGGGGAAAGTGGACCCACGATACACACTGACCCCCAACCGATTTTTCTTCGGGCGCATCAAAGCCACCGAAGGAAATACAAAAGCGGTGGTGCTTCACAACCAGAGCGGTACCGACATCCAGATTGAGAAGGTTGATACTGATGTCGGCACCGTTCAGGTGGAACCGCTCGTAGATGAAAATCGCTACGAGTTGCAGTTAACATTGCCTCCGCTTCTATCGACTGGTATCTTGAAAGGCGAAGTTCGGGTACACACAACGCATCCGAAGATGCGCCTTATCAAAGTGCCAGTGTTTGTTATAGTTGAAAAGTAGAAAAATCCTCGCATGCTGCGGGGAAACCATACCGCGGCAGCGTGTAAGAATCTAACAAAACCACCGAAGCGTTTACGCTCGGCAAAGGAGAATTTTGTTATGAAACTAACAGTTTGCGCAACACTCCTGCTCTTGCTCATGGCAGGACTGACTCTGATACAAGCGACATCTAGCACTGATGCCTCGCTACAAGCCCTCAACGAGACAGAAATGCTCGCGACACAGGGGGCTGGGAAGTGCGCGGTCATGGTAGACGATCCTAACAGATGTCCGTCTACTACTTGTAGGAGCAATGATACCGGGAGCTACAGAGACTATGGTGGATCACATCCTGTCTGTGGTGCTTATGGGAGTAGTGACGATCGCGATTGTTACTACGGTCAACATAATAGTGAGTGTGGGTACAGACAATGGTACATGACATCGTGGGGCTGCATCTCTTGGCTTGCTTCGCACAAAGAGTTGATACGCACGTGGCAAATCAATACCAGACCTACCCAAACCACTTGTTAGCGTTCCCAAACTAACTGTTTTTTTGGTGCGGTGAGGCGACTCACCTCACCTTCAAAACGACTATCGTGGCGAGGTAATGACGAAACTGTCAAAACCCTTCTGGGCTTACAGCAAGTCAACATACCTCGCCTCGATCCAAAGGAGAAATCAAATGTTGAAAAACAAAGTCGGCACAGCCGCAATTTGTATCGTTATTTTATTAGTGGCGTCGTTCCTCTATTGGCGTACCTTTGACAGCACCGACACCACACCCGTCGCTAACGTGCCACAACCGGCACCAACACGGACTCTTGAAACGTCCATCGCGGCACCACATCCAGATCTTGAAGCGACAGTAGAGACACCTGCTGTGCCTAAAGAAGAAACTGACACGATATCCGAGAAAACGCCAGAGGACACCGAAGAAGTGAGGCGGGCGATTGACTTCCTTGAAACCCTTGAAGAGCAAAGTCAATCTGAAAACAACGGCGAAGAAGCCGGACAGCAAGTCATTGAGAATACAACAGAACTCACTCAAGATGAAATGCTTCAAATTGTCCGAGAAGGTGTTTCTTATTACGATAGTCTCGTCGAAAGCGGCAGCATTGAGTTCACGGTAGAATCGTCCAGCATCGACTTTCCCGGTAGACCTCAGGGGCCCAATGGTACCCGATATGGCACTTTTGAGTTTTCTGATGGCCGCTTCAAATCCACGATCACCGAAAATATGACATATTACAGTAGCGATGAAATGGACGGGGACCAACACAGAAGCCAGTCTACGACAGAATTCGCATATGATGGCGAAACGTTTGAAACACTTCGCGAAGACAACAACGGACCCCGCCTCGAACGGCGCACGGACGTTGCGTTCGCCTCGACCGACGACCCCCGATTCTGGGGTTGGAACCTCTCAGGCACCACAGAGTCTCTCACTGACGTTATTGATTCTTTCAATATGAAAAATATTCAAATTGACGGGAGCAGCGGCAGTCAAAACTATTACATAACGGGCACTGTCGCAGATGGCACTGCTGAGTTGTGGCTGAACCCGGAGAAAAGTTACCGCCCCGAACGGTTTACATTTCAGGGAGCCATGGGAAGTATCACAAAAGAGTATGACTTCCAAGAAGTCGCCCCTGACCTCTGGTTCCCTGTCTCCGCGTCCTCCGTAATCACCGCTATTGACACTGCAACCGGCGTAGAAACCGATATTCTGACCCAAACTGTCTCGATGACAAACGTCCGGTTAAACGAACATATCCCCTCAAACCGCTTCGCAATTGAAGTACCACCGGGAGTGACGGTGTACGATCGCCGCACCCGAGAATCCTTTGAAGTTCCGGAGGAGAATAACTAATGCATTTCAGTTCTACCCTAAAAAAAGAAAGGTATCGTTTCGCCCTTTTCTCTGTTTTGTTCACAGTGATACTCTTACTCACACAGCAAGAGATCAGTGGTGCTCCGCTAACGGACATTCCTATGATGGACGCAGAAGCAACACAACTATTGGAACAACTCAAGACAGGGTTTGATGCGTATGAGTCACAGTTCAAAAGCGGCGAAGTTGAATTCACCATCACGGTTCATACTGTCACACAACACCCGATTCCAGTCGGCACAAAACCGAACTATGAAGAACAGGGACACTGGCAGATCACTTATCAATTTGACGAAGAACACCAATTTTATGACATCAAGGCGCGTAAAAAAATCGAACTTGGCAGAAGAACCCCCCTTCTGGAGTGGACAGACATTCATCATCAATATTTGGTAAAAGAAAAAACGCTGCATGTCTGGGAGAAAATCGGCACCGAGTGGAAACAGCACCCACCCCAGAAAATGTCTTCAACCTCCTTAGAATACAGATTCAACCCGCACTGGTGGAGGTGGAACTTACCGCCACCCGGCTCGAAAAGATTATTTAGAGGCTACAAAACGGTTGAGATAAAAAACGTCGAAATCCACGGCATTCCTCACCTCAAACTCAGCTTATACCGTCCTGGCGAAGAAAGACTTGACCCAAACACAACATACGAGATATGGATAGATCCACAGAAAGACTATCACGTTACACAGATGATAGGATACGGGCGAGGTATCTATGAAAATTTTGTAGTCAAAGCCGACGGCACCCACAATCCGGAAAGAAGATCTTTCCTCCGAAGGACTTACACCACCTATCAGCTTGCGAGATACGAACCCGGAATCTGGTTCCCCAAAACAGTGACTCAGCAATGGACCAATGGACGCGATATATCTGAGATCTTCCCTGACATCCCCGCAACTGAGGTGCCATTACTTATGAACGAGGCATTCATCTCGGAAGCCACACTTGCCGAACGCCTGCAGCCGTATGGCACGTACACGATGCAGGTGCAACGCGCGATCTTCAACATCCCGATTCAACAAAAGAATCTCCCTATAACCCTGGACAAGTAGGTGTCACGCATGCCAATCCTGCAAAAAAGATTGCTTTTCATCATCATCATTGGGTGCCTCTTTTTTATTATAGGTGGCCCCCGTCTTCTCTCCTTAGACGCACACTGGAGTAGTGACGAAGCACGCTGGCTCAACCGTAGTGCACAATTCATGTCCGCTGTCAAGCAAGGTGAGTTTTCCGAAACACTTATCGCTTACCATCCCGGTGTCACAACGATGTGGATTGCCGGACTCCGCACCTTTTTTACGGAGCCGGGTGTGGATATTGAAAACCTCGCTCGCGCCCGGTGGTTCATCGGTATTGTGGTGTGGGCAGGCATCGGCATCGCCTGTCTCTTACTTTACAAACTCTTTGGACAGTGGGTCGCACTCACTGGCTTCGCGTGCCTCGCCTACTCACCCCTCTTTTTGGCGCAGACGCGCCGTGTACACACTGACGCACTCGCCACGATTTTTATCGTGCTGACAGTGCTGTTGTTTCTACGCTATTGTCAGGACCGACAGCACCACCGGCACCTCATCCTTTCCGGAATTGTCTATGGACTTGCCGTACTTTCCAAAAGTTATGCTCTCATTTTAGTGGCGTGGCTGCCGCTCTGTCTCCTTCTGTTGCAAAAACCACAGGAGAAAAGCAAAAACCGATTTTCCGCGTCCGTTGCGGAGCTCTTCTGCTTCTTCAATTGCGCAGTGATCACTGTTCTCGCCGTCTGGCCCATTTTTTGGACACCTACTTTTGGGCTGATGACCTTCTGTCTTTTCGGACTCACCCTCATGTTGTTAAGAAGTATGAAAAAGGGACGCTGTTCCGCTGTGATTATGATGGTAGTCGCGGCAGGACTGGCTCTCATCTGTGTACGTGCGGCACAAACTGTGTGGCATGTCTTCGCCAGAGTCAACTGGGCAGTTACAACACCACACGAGGTCGAACACTTCTTTTTAGGGAAGGTTGTCAACGATCCGGGCTGGCTCTTTTATCCTTTAGTGCTTACTATCAAAAGCACGCCATTGATGCTACCTCTCGCAATCTGTGGTGTACTCTTGCTTTGGAAACGGCGGAAACAATCAGAAGACACATCTCACCATTTTCGTATGGTACTGTCTCTCGTTGTGTGTATTATCCTTTTCACAGTATGCCTTTCGGCAACAAGTAAAAAATTCAGTCGGTATCTACTTCCTGCGTTTCCTATGTTGGAGATACTTGCTGCCATCGGGTTTGTAGAGGGAATTAAGTGGAGCTACGCCGTGCTCTGTTCACGTTTTGGAAGAACGGAAACCGCAAAATACAAAATAGCATTTGCTATTATTGCATGTGTAGGTTTCTTTGTCATTCAGGTTGTCCCCGTGTTAGCACGCCATCCCTATTACGGCACCTACTACAATCTCTGTTGGAAAGTAACGGACATCACAAAGATCGTCACGGTAGGCGAAGCCTCTGGACTTGATCTCGCAGCCAACTATCTCAATAAGAAGCCAAAGGCACATCGGATGTTAGTGCAAGTCTCTCCTCTCGCCACCGAGTTTCTGCGTTACTACTTCCAAGGATTTTCCTACCGAGCCGATAGATGGAGAGGACGCGCACCCGATTACGAAGTCGTCTATATCCGAGACTCACAGATAGACAGAGTCCCACAAACAGGCACGCTAAATGGCGAACTTGAAGCACGTATAACTCTCAATGGCATTGACCATGTCTGGATCTACCGAGTGAGGTGAAGTTGCTATGAAAGCATATTCCTTTCAACTCAAGCCCTATTTGCTCAGTGTAGAACATCATTCCAAGACAGGCGAAACCTTCGTTCGGCATGTTATGGAGACACAAGGTTACCAGGTAGATGCACATAACGCTGAGGAACTTCGTGGAGTATACAACCGTTGAAAACAACACTTATACAGGAAAAAAACATGAAAAACACTCTAACAGCCCATATAGAACTCAACCCCCTCGATGAAGATGAACTCATCACGCGCACGCAGAACGGCGATACAGAGGCGTTTAACCCCCTCATTCGTAAATACCAGCAACGAGTCTACAATCTCATTTATCGGCGCATCCGAAACCACGAGGCAGCCGAAGACATCTGTCAAGAAGTGTTCCTAAAGGCATGGCGAGCACTCCCAAACTTTCAGCGAAAGTCTGTCTTTTACAGCTGGCTCCGCCGAATCGCCGTTAACTGTAGCATCGACTTCATCCGTAAACAAAAACGACAGATCGTTTTCGCCTACGAAGAATTAACCGTAAACCCAGACGACACCTTTCAAATGCCACAGACACACCCATCGCCACATGAAATCCTTGAAAAGGAGGAACTCAGAGACATCATCCGAAAAGCCGCGACCTAACTCCCACCCGCTCAACACAAGGTTTTTAATCTCCGCTACCGAGAAGAACTCTCAATAAAAGAGATCGCCGCTCACTTGAACAGGTCGGAGGGCACTATTAAATCACACTTATATCATGCCCATCAGAAACTCCAAGAGATGCTACGTCCATACCTACAAAATGAACCGATCGCACCAACATAACTTACTTTCTCCGATAGTGCTTAACAATTCAAGCCAATAAACACATCAACTTATGGGGGAGGCTCCCAATTGCCTGCCCGGCATCCTCCCCCCGCTTCGTCCACATCTTCTGGCGGTGAGCGAGCTTCCTCGCGATACCCTGTTTCCACCTCCTGTTTCCTCATCGCCAGCGACGTGGTAAAGCCCGACTTAGTATCACAACCCTACCCCTAACCGACAACCAACTTCCACCTCTTTTCGGCTATATGCACCCTTTTGACACAAAATTTTGTCTTTAATTATAAAGAGAGTCATACACGACCTAATGGTTCCACATTCACCTATTCGCAGACCGGACCCGATGATGCACACCGTGGACATTCCACAAAGGCAAACACCATGTTCACATTTCTCCTAAAAAGTTTCGCAATCGCCTGCGGGACAGGCATCATCCTGATCTTACCGCTTTTATTCGCGAACACACAACATCTACCGTCAACACCACCGAATAATACAGTAAGGGTAAGCACGCCGCGGCGCACAACAAAACGTCCGGCTCTAACAAAGGACAGAGAAGCGGAAGTCCCCTTTCAAGAAACCGAGTTCTACCGCACCATCATCGACAACAACATCTTCCGCCCCCTCGGCTGGAGACCCGAACGCCCAAAAGAATCTTTTCAGTTGCTCGGAACCCGCATCCCCACAGATGGGAAAACATCACCACAAGCGATTATTCAAGCGACCCAAGGAAACAAAACATACATCGTCACCACCGGTGATACCCTCTTTAAAGACACAACCATCACCGATATCCAACCCAAACAGGTCACGCTTGAAAAATCCGGACACCAAAGAACCCTTAAACTCGGCACTACTACATGGCTGAAATAATTGAGGGTGTTTCATAAGTAATAGTTGCCAAAAGTCAGCGTAAAGGGTATCCTTTGAATTAATTTTTTAACGCTAAGAAATCGGATTCAAGGAGACACCCATGAAATATCCTGACATACAAGAGTATATCACATTTCTTTTTTATTTTGGACTTACGCAAATACCTTCGCTGGCACCCCTTCCCAGTAACGGAACTTACTGTTACCCATAAGTTTTTGGGTATGCTATGTTAATTTTTTCAGCCGTGCTGTTGGGGTAACATACATGAAAATAGAACCAGATTTTACAGTTAGGAGTCCTTATGTGACTCTTGAGATGATTTCAGACGCTTTTTTCGTCCTTATGAGGCGTTTTTTGTCAGAAACCGGGGTTAGAAACTCTTCCTACAAGAAGTTAGGGCCGTTTCGGGTGCGTTATACCAAAAACCTTGTGCATCCAATCCGACTTGTGGGTAAAAGTAAGCCGTTACTGGGAAGAGGCACCGGGCATCACTAAGAACAATACCTTTGCCACTTATAGTGGCGAAGGTATTGCTAAAAACTATAGGATAACTTCGCATAGTAAAGTCCGCCGTTGAAACCGAACGGTGCGGACCTTCTCGAATATGTGAACACACCCGGTGAGTCAACAATGACACGGCCTGTGCTGTCCGTTAGAGTTCCACCGCGTGACTGACCAATTTCGTTCAAGTCAGGTAGTTGATCGAACAGATTGTTCGCGCCGATAGTCAGCGAAAGCCCTTCGTTGAGCTGATAATTGCTCTGGATGTCGGTGATCCATTTTCCGCCGTAAGTTTGTCGAGCTGGATCGTCCCCACTTCCCTCTTGAACAGTATAGCTGCCGAAGTAGCGTAAAGCACCTCCGATGGTGAGATAGCCGATGATGTAATCGGCACTGAGGTTAATCCGTGTGTTCGGTTGCCACTCCTCAATCATAGAGCGTTCCTGTGATGGGAAGAGGGTATCCTCAAGCCCGATGAGGATTTCAGGAGCATCCACGTCACCGATAACTTCAGTGTCTACCCACGCCAACGCGACCTTCAAATTGAGAAGAGATTCATTGTCGAAAGCGTGTAAATAACCTGCTGCGACATCAACACCTTGGGTGCGTGTCTGCGCAACATTTGTGAACACCTGTGCGCTGCTTGCACCTGCTGCGGCTAAACCTGCTACTTTATCCGCACTAAAACTACCACTCAGGACAATGCGATCATCAATTTGAATGAGGAACCCATCTATGGTGAACCACATCTTCTCAAGCGGTTTCAACACGAAACCACCAGAGACGTTGAATGCGGTCTCCTCTTTCAGTTCAGGGATACCGAGCGCACGTGCAGCATCGCTGTCATTCTTGAATGTGCCGACTTCAAGTGCTATGAGTTCATCCGTGTTTCCATCGGCATCAATATCGTCAGCATCTACCTTGAACTGTGTGCTAATGTTATTGAAGTAGAGTTGTTGCAGCGAAGGCGCACGGAAACCAGTGCTACCCGCAGCACGGACCGCAACCTGTTTCGTCAGGTCATAGCGAGCGGTTGCCTTTCCTGTGACGGTGGCACCGAAGTCGCTATACTCCTCACCGCGCACCGCTGCGCCGACAAGGAGTCCTGCTCCGGGTTGCCCACTCAAGTAGGATTCAAAGTCTGCGTAACCTGCGATATTGGTTCGGCTTTCGTCCACTTCGTTGTCGGGCCGGAAACCAGGGAAAACCTGGATACCGCCAGTGGCACCGGGTGCCCCAAGTCCGGCGTTAATCCATGAAAGCGGTTCGCCTGCATGGATACCATAACCATCTCTGCGGAATTCGATACCCCCCGCAAGGTTGATGAGCGAGGACTGATAGTCGATCGGATAGGCAACATCTAAGTTGAACGCCGTTTGTGAGAGTTCAAAGCCACCGGCATCTGCGGCGGTTGGGCTGCTGGCACCATAAGAGGCGTTCAGCGAGTTGGAAATGAAAAAGTCAAACGTGTTCAATCCGTGATTGACACTGACATCAATATTCAGATCGGTCGTCTCATGTGTCCATGCCATACCTAAGGCGAGAGAGGTATCCCCAATGTCGGTGTTAATTTCTGGTAAGAATCCGTCTGGATAAATTTCGGTGACGGTTCTGGATGCCTGATTGGCTCTGCGATAGAAACCCGCACTGTTGTTTTGTCCTGAGGAGTGCCCACCAAAAGAGTAGAGTTCTAAACCCTCAGCGAGCGGGAGTCCGAAGTTGTAAAATCCGACTTTTTGGGACGAATCGGCATCCCCAATGCGGAAGTTTTGCCGTTCAAAAGTATATTCGCGCGGATCAAACCAGACCGGTTTCTCTGTTACAGTACCATCATCATTTTCGATTTCAAGCGTCTCGTCTGCAGGTCTGCCTGGATCTACATCCACCCAGTCATATTGACGTTCACCTGTAAGTCCTGCGCGGTTCGTGCGGTATCTGTCGCGCCATTCAGCGGTGAGATTCAGGAAGCCGGATTCGCCGACTTTCATACCGTAGTTAGCGTTACCGTTCCATGTATCGCCATCGCCTTCGTAGGTTTGTCCCCAATAGATGTCAGCATTGCCTGTATCGACATCGTCTTTGAGCACGATATTGATAACACCGGCAATAGCGTCGGAGCCGTATTGCGCCGCCGCACCATCGCGTAGTATTTCAATCCGCTCAATCGCCGCTGACGGAATCGCGTTGAAGTCTGTTCCGGCAGTACCACGACCTACCGATGTATTAACGTGCAGCAAGGCACTTTTGTGCCGACGTTTGCCGTTGACAAGCACAAGCGTTTGGTCGGGTCCTAAGCCTCGCAGCGTTGCGGGACGTAGGGCATCTGTGCCATCACTAATGGTTGAACTTGAAAAGTTAAAGGAGGGGACTAACATCTGAAGGACACGGCCCGTTTCAGATTGACCGGTAAGGCTAAGTTGTTCTCTGTTGACGACTTCTATCGGCACGGGTGCCTGCAGTGCTCTTCTGCCTATACTACGCGTACCTACCACTACAATTGCATCAACAGTTTGGATCGGGGCAAGCACTACTGTCACTTCAGTCTGTCCAGCAGTCGTATTAAGCCGCTTGCTCGAAAACCCGATTGCTATTACGGTCAGCGACTGTGCACCTGTCGCGTCGCTAAACATAGTGTTTCCAGATTCATCTGTTGTCTGTTCTTGGTTCCCGATTTGTACTTTTGCTTCTGGGATAGCGTTCCCATTTTGATCTTGAACGACAACCTTCAGTGCTTCAGCACTGGCAGTCATTGGTATTACTGATGTGATTCCTAATAAAATCGCTACAACGCACCAGAAATACCGCTTATTATCTAAAATTGGCATTTGATTTAATTTATCCTTCTATGTTAACTAAAAGGTTCTCGGTCTTTTACCGCTTTACCCAACCTATAGGGCTATTTAGTTTTCGGTTCTTTAACCATTTTGGCTGGCAAATCGCGAGCACAGCTCGCTCCTACAGGGATATATTGTGATTTAGCGTTTATGCTTAGCGGAGAACTAAATGACCCTACCCAACCTACATGTACACTTGTATTTTTATCATCAACCTCACGTGTAATTATGCGTTATTTTTCTCGTAAAATGCAAATTAAAGTCGGAAATAACATCGGGAATCACTTTTTTTAACAATAAACTCGTTTTTTATGCTAAAATGGATATAGGACGTAACAATTTATGACTCAGACAGAATCTTTGTATAGGGTCTAATTGTTACCAGTATCCTTGAACGCGTCGTAAACTCATTTTTGACACGGTCCCTACTGTGGATCCCGCCTGTTACTGTGAAAAAGAAACGGGGAAAACGGAGTGAAACCCAATCGTTAAAAATGCTGGGCTTAATGATGAACCACCAATTGACGCTCGCGCAGCTTTTAGAGCATGCACACCGTATACACGGGGATAAACAGGTTACCACACTGCTGCCCGACGGGACGCTGCATCGTTATAACTATACTGCGTTATACGAGCGCGTGAAGCGATTGGCAAACGCTATCACCCAATTGGGGATTCAGCGCGGCGATAGAGTCGCAACGTATGCTTCCAACACCTATCAACATTTAGAACTCTACTACGCGATTCCGTGCATCGGTGCTGTACTGCATCCAC
>JAKZUG010000120.1:0-3616 GCA_047516705.1 Candidatus Poribacteria bacterium
GGTATATCTGCGCCACCGACACGCTGATATGCCAAACACCAACTATCTACACAGTGTGCCTCAAAGATGTCAGCGAGTTTCGCAGACGACTTCTTGAGCCCAAGTCTGTCTCGGAGTTCTTTTGTCTCCCACCCTTGAAGGGTGTAGAGTTTCCATCGCTTTTGTATCTCACTATAGAACCAAGACTTGCCGATTTCTAAAGGACTGAAAGAAGTGTTCCACTTCTTAGCACGCTTGATTGTTCGGGCTTTGATATCCTCTACACAGACGTATGTGATTGGATAGAGTTTAGAAAACCAATCCAAGATACGGAGTTTCCAATCCCACCTCGCACGAGTGCCAGCAGGTAGCCGTGCTTTATTCGCCAAACGGTTCGTCCGATTCTTTCGATTCGGACAGTTGCGAGAACGACGGGTTCTCCGAAGTTCTCTGCGTTTCTCTATTTTCTTGCTCACTTTGCTATGTGCGTCTGCTTGCACATTAAGATATGTATGCGCTTCACTTTTGACAGTAAAACCCTCTTTTTTACTGCCCGGGTCTACACCTACAGCAATCTCTTGAGTATCTCTGTTAGAAGGCTCTTTATTGAGACGGATACAATAGATACCATTGTCCCAATAAGGTGTTGCCTCACCGCGCTCGACGAGTTTGCGCCCACGCGCAGCGTGCATAGGCATTAACACCTCACCATCTTTGGTTTTTACAGGAACAAACATAAGTTTGCATTCTCCTTTTCAGGGTATGTGCTGCCCCATCCAGATCACAGTATCCGAGAGGGATCGGACTTGGGGAGCATCCGAAACATCGTGCTGGCTACCACGCCAAGATACCGTGATATTTTACTGTAGTCCAACGGTTTAACTTGTGGAGTGAACGTTTGGTATACGCTTCGCACAAGCCCAATGCTTTAGCTTTGGGTAGTTGACCCGAAGTTCCATGCTACTGTAGCATACTTAGTTTCGACGAGAGTTTCTGCCTGGGCACGTTCCTGCGGAGACAGTTTCCCTGACTTAAACGCAATTCCAAGGTTAAATGTTTCACAGATGGTTTGGATAAGAGTATCTTTTGTTATAGAACGACCATCTGTATTGATAGCTGCCGATTTCTCGCGCAGCATCTCCTGAACCTTAAGATCTTTTGAGACGCGTGTGAGGATAGAGGCAGGCGGCATATCCACGGAGATATAGCCTTGAAACATTATCCCATTTCGATTGCGCCTGACAGAAACGCCTGCTAACTTCTTGTTATCCGACATCACATCGTGTTCGGCCGGATTCGTCAGGCAGATATTTTGGGCGGCTTGAGAGGTGTTGGTGCATTCGGCGTAACACTGTGCAGGGATACCGAGTTTCTGGAAAGCTTTGACGAGAGATTCTCCAATATATCGATACGCTTCGGAAACACCCAATTCCCCGGTGCCTCGTGGGAGAATTAGTGTATAAGTCAATTCCCATCCGTGCACAACGGTGCCGCCGCCTGTCATTCGTTTCACCAGTTCGATGCCATCTGCCCGGCATGCATCCACGTCAACTTCTGCGGTAATATCTTGGAAGTAGCCGAAACTGAATGCTGGTTGTGTCCAACCGTAAAACCGTAGCGTCGGATTTGGCTGTTCCTTCTGTGCGACGAGGATTGCTTCATCAATTGCCATATTCATCGCCGCACTATTTTTTCCCATATTCAGAAGTCTACCGATGGTTTTCATTCGTTAGGCTAACGGGACGCGACACACCGCTGTCGTATGTGCATCACAATACCAGAAATATCCGTCCCAGTAGGTCATTCCGTGTGGTTCCGGGTGTGGTTCCGGTATCTCAATTTTGTTCAGGTGGCTGCCGTCTTCTGGATTGAGGTGGAAGATTGCGCGATGATTCGTCTCAACGCACCAGAGGTCGTCGCCGACCCATGCAATACCGTGCGGTCGATCGCCCGGAGCAGGAAGCGTGTGAATCACTTTGAAACCGTCGTCAACATCCACCTGATAGATAGTGGCAGAGGGTGGCACCGCCATCCAGAGTTTATTGTCGCGCCATTCCAAGCCGTGCGCGCCTGTTTGACCTGCACCGGGGGTCTCAAAAGAGGCGCGCGTCTTGCCGTTTTCCGGATCGGTTGATAGGATTTCGCAACTATAGGTGGACGCCAGCCAGAGCGTATCGCCTGTATCCGTAACACCGCTGCCTTTATCGGAGTCGGTGGCGAGTGTCTTTTTCACGATGCCGTCATAAGAGACGAGGTGTACCTCGTTGGTCTGCTGGTCGAGAATCCAGAGCCCGTCTTCGGTGGCTTGCATTCCGTTGGGTTGTGGACCTGGGGAGTCAAAAACTTTTTCGATTGTGGGCATGAGAGACCTCCGCATGTAAATGTCTTGCTTGAGGTATTATTGTATGCAGTTTTGGGTGGGGTGTCAAGGGATTTTTCTGTCTCAATAAGGGTTTCTTTTTGCTTACTCATCTTGGTGTTCATTAGTATCGGAGGGAATTATGTGGATTGACACGCATGTATAGATTTCTTTTCAGTTGTTAGGTTTTATTACGTCTACGACTATCTATTTCACCTTTATCGTTAAAAAAGACGTTGTTTTCACGTAAATATTGCTTTAGCAGTTCTTTGAAAGTATTAGCACCCCACGGAACCTGATATAGGATATTATATATTTTTGGAGGCCAATCATTGTGATATTTTAGGTATCGATCCCGTGTTTCCCAATGGATTTTGAGACCGTCTCTAGCGCGTAATACATTCGTAACAGCTAATAATTCAGCGTACTCTGAATATTTTCTGTAATCAATTGAATCACGACCAAATCGTTTAATGTTTTGTGAATAAAGACGAAAATTAAGCATTGGATCAACACCAGGAGTTAACTTTGCTATACCGATAGTGAGCGTATAGATTCTATGTTGACACCATTTATTCCAACCTCGGATCTCTACTTGATCATCCGTGTTTATAGAAGACCAATCGCGGTGGAATCGCTCTAACAGCTCTTTAAAAGTATTCGCACCCCATGCGACTTGATAAAGCATCTCCGGTTCTTCAGGGGGCCACTCATCAAACCAATCCATGTCTCGTGTCCACCAGTCAACTTTCAATCCATCTTCAGCTATAGCCATTGAACCGTCAGCTAATAATTCAGCACCATTTGGAAAGTCCGCGTAATTTATTGCATTGTGTCCAAACCGTTTTATTTTTTGCGCATAGAGACGAAGGGTTAATTCCGGATTAATAGCACGTTCCCAAGTAATCCCAATACCGATTGTATAAAGTATACGCCGATTCCAACGATGATTCCATCTATCTTTGCATTCCATCAGGAGGAGGATAATTGCCGCGAATCCGCCGAGTCCGCCCAAAATAGCCCAGACTTCTTTGCTCCATATCATACTTCATCCCTATTTATTGAAAGAACCATCCAATGAATCCATGCTAATTGGACAGAAAAAAGGTTTTATCCTTGTCATACAGGTGTTATTCGCCAATATCATCTCACTATTTCAAAGTCAAGAATTCTGAACTTCACCCATGTTTCTGTTACTTTACGAAAAGTTGAAGGCTCAGAACTATCCGCGGGACCGAGTTGTGTTGATAACTTCTTAACACTACTGTCACTGACGTT
>JAKZUG010000121.1:0-8667 GCA_047516705.1 Candidatus Poribacteria bacterium
GGGTAATTCGCATGCCCGTGAATGGGGTATCTTTCTCACCTACACGTGGATTGATGTGCGGTGCCCATAACGGCATGTGCGAATAGGATGCAACGTTCAGAAATCCGACGCGGAAAGGTTCAGAGTTAGGTGCTTGCATAGTAATCTCCTTTTATTGGTTTTCGGTCTTCAGTTCTCGGTTCTCAGTTATAGTAAAGTCTACAATTACTTGAACATTGTGGATAGGCGGGGTTACAAACCCCGCCAGCGAAGGAGAGGCTGTTGTTGCCTAAAGTGTCAACATATTTTTGGGTTTTACTATAAAAGAAGCATCTCATGCGCGTCAAAACCCTCTTGCACTGATAACTGATAACTGACAACTTCTCTCACATTGAAACCCAGGTCGAGCCATTCTCACAAGACTCAACCGCTTTGTAAATGAACTGCATACCCCTCAATCCATCAGAGACTGTTGGAAAATCGTAAGCCTCAGTTTCCATCGGGTTGCCATCAATGTATCGCCGGATGGCTTCGACAACACCGACATAAATAGTCGCGAATGCCTCCAAATACCCTTCGGGATGCCCAGTCGGGATACGTGCGCCTGCCGCTGCTGCATCGGAAAGGTAGCCCTGGCCGCGGGTAAGTGTCTGCCTCGGTTCACCGTAACGATAGAGTTCAAGGTAGTTCGGATTCTCTTGCGCCCATTTCACCGCGCCTTGTTCGGCGTAGACACGCAGCGTAAGCCCATTTTCCTCCCCAGTGGCAACCTGACTTATACTTAAAATACCCTTCCCGCCACCTTTGAAACGGAGCAAGGCGTTGACATCCTCATCCAGCACTCGGTCCGGAAGGAAGGTGCTTTTGTCAGCACAGAGTTCGGTAATCGGATCGCCGGTGACGTATTCGAGCAGGTTAACGCAGTGCGTACCGACATCGCCCATCGTGCCGCCGATGCCTGACTGCGCTGGATCAACGCGCCATGCAGCTTGCTTCTGACCGAGTTTCTCATGCGGCACCATTAGGAAATCCTGAAGGTATTCGACGACGACCTTACGAATTTGCCCCATTGAACCGTCAGCGAACAACGCACGTGCATGCCGCACGAGCGGATGTCCCGTGTAGTTGTGTGTTAGCCCAAAGACAAGCCCGGAACCTTCGACGAGTTTTACAAGAGCCTCGGCTTCGTCAAGGCTATAAGTCATGGGTTTATCGCAAACAACATGGAAACCTGCATCCAAAAAGGTTTTTGCGATCTCAAAGTGGGAGATATTTGGCGTAACGATGCTCACAAAATCGATACGTTCATTTTCGGGGAGCGCTGCCTCGGCTGCTGCCATCTCTGCATAACTGTTATAGCAGCGATTTGGGTCGAGATATAACTCTGCACCGGTGATCCGTGTGTTTTCTGGGTCACGCGAGAAACACCCCGCGACAACTTCAATTTGTTGGTCAAGTGTGGCAGCGATGCGATGAACGCCACCAATAAACGCGCCTTGCCCACCACCTACCATGCCCATTCGTAATTTCCGTTTCCAAGATTCCATAGTCCGTCACTCCAATTTGGTTGTTACAGTAGACAATATCAAGAATTCAATCCAAGAATGTCTCGGTTCCGCGCCACGTCTGTCTCGCCGCCCGCAAAGTCATCAAAGGCGACATCGGTTGTTTCGATGATATGTTTGGCGATAAACGGTGCGCCCTCTGCCGCGCCCTGTTCTGGACTTTTGACGCAGCATTCCCATTCCAGCACTGCCCAACTGTCGTAGCCTGCTTCAGTGAGCAGTGTAAACACTTGTGTGAAATCCACTTGCCCATCGCCGAGCGAGCGAAATCTCGCCGCACGTCCAGCCCAGGACTGATAGCCACCGTAAACCCCAACCCGACCTGTCGGGCGGAATTCGGCATCCTTAACGTGAAATCCCTTAATGCGTTCCCCGTAAAGCCGGATGAAGTCAATATAATCGAGTTGTTGAAGAAGAAAATGGCTCGGATCGTAGTTGAGACAGGCAGCCGGATGATCGTTCGTATAATCGAGGAACATCTCGTATGTTGCCCCGTCGTAAATGTCCGAACCGGGGTGGAGTTCGTAGGCGAAGACCTGGCCGTTATCGTATGCAAGATCCAACAGTGGGGACCACCGTGCCGCGAGTTCTTTGAACGCCTCTTCAATAATCCCGTCAGGACGTTGGGGCCACGGATAAACAGTGTGCCACGCAAAACCGCCTGAAAGCACCGGAATAACATCCAGTCCCATGTTCACTGAAGCGTGGATACATTTTGTCAATTCGCCTGTTGCCCATGCTGTTCTTTCATCTCCGCGCAAGCCAGGTGGGTGGAACGCTTCAAACATAATTTCATACGCAGGGTGGACAGCCAAGACCTGTCCAGCAAGGTAGCCCGCCATCTCCGTCGCTTCAAGCGCCATTTCGTTAAGCGTTCCTTTCAAATCATCGCAGTAGGTTTTGGACTCGGCGGCTTTTCCAAGGTCAAGGACACGGTCATCCCAACCGGGGAGTTGAACACCTTTGTACCCCAAGCTTGAGACCCATTTCCCGATATTTTCCATAGTGTTATAGGGTGCCTCGTCCCGCATGAATTGGGCGAGAAAGATAGCTGGACCTTTGATTTTCGGCATTGTTCCTCCGCTCTTGTATTTGTGTAAGCCCTAACAATATAAAAGGTGTGGGTGTTGTTGCTAAACACACCGCTCACTTTTGAATAGACGAAAAATAAATTACCAAATGTTCACAAACTTTGGGTATAATATATAAAAGTCCCTATAAAATGTCAAGAGTTTTGGACGTTGTTCAGTTTAGTGAAAGGAATCAAAGTGTTGGAAAACCCCATCCATGGCTTGGCTGTCCGCGGCGTAACGAAACATTTTCAGCGAACCAAGCGGACAAAGAAAAAACTACGTTTTCATCAAAAGATTCTCAACCTTTTCAAACGGGAGAAAGAGCTAATCAAAGCGGTTGACGATATTTCTCTGGAAGTTAACATCGGCGAAATCTACGGGATTCTCGGTGCAAACGGTTCAGGGAAATCGACCCTGATTCGCCTTATTTCGACGTTACTTCTACCCGATACTGGAAGTATTCACGTCTTCGGAGACGATGTTGTAACACATAGTATGAAGGCGAGGCAAGTGATGAACCGCGTCTCTGTTGAAGCCTCCTTCTTTAAGCGGCTCTCTTCAGCAGAAAACTTAATTTACGCCGGCCGCCTCTACGGTATTTCTGCAGCGGAAGCCGAGCGGAAAGCAAAAAAGATTTTAGAAAGGATTGGTTTTGATCCGGATCGGATGGGCGAGGAGATGGAGCAGCTATCGCGCGGAATGCAACAAAAAGTCGCAATCGCACGTGCGCTGCTAACGACTCCAATGCTCCTTCTGCTCGACGAACCTACAACCGGGCTTGATCCGAAGTCTAAGCGCGATGTCCAAACCTTTATTGAGGAGATTCGCCAAGAACGAAATGCTGTCATTGTGCTGACGACGCACGATATGGTAGAAGCTGAGAGGTTGTGTGATAGGATTGCAATTATTGATAAAGGACGGTTTATCGCGGAAGGGACAGTCGAAGAACTTATCGCTAATACGCCATCAGAAAACGGTGCACCCGGGACGTTGGAAGATGTCTTTATCGCGTTGACCGGTAAGCAGATTGAGGAGGAGGCGTAAGCGATGCTGAGCCTTTTACGCGAGACCATTGTTTCCTACGCGTTCATTGAACGCAACTTCAATCTGTTGAAGCGATATTTGAGTTGGGAGATTCTCTTTTTCAGTTATTCCATTGTCAACGCCTTAACGATCGGCTTGATTATGGTAGGACGTGGCAGCAGTAAAGATGTACTTTACCTCGTCATTGGCGCATTAATCTGGGGGTTCCTCTCAATTATGATGCGCGAGGTAAGCGATGCGATTACATGGGAACGGTGGGAAGGCACGATCGAATATACCTTTATGGCACCGATCTATCGCATCACGCATCTTATCGGATCTTGTCTGTTCGCAATTCTATATGGACTGTTAAGAACGGGTTTAGTTTTGGCTATCATGCCACTCTTTTTCGGTGATCACATCGACTTAAGAAACGCAAATTGGCTGACAATGGCGGTCACTGTTGCGATTTCGAGCCTCTCTTTTATCGGTATCGGTCTGATGGCTGCGATTTTTCCCTTACTTTCGCCGGAAAAGGGACAAGCCGCAACAGGTATTATCCAGTCGATGCTGTTGTTAGTCTCCGGTGTCTACTATGAAATTGAAGTATTACCGGTATGGCTTCAACCGTTTTCCAAAATTTCACCTGCGACCTATACGCTCAAATCCATTCGCGCAGCCATGCTCGATAATGCATCGGTTGAGAGCCAAGTAGGCAATCTGTTTTTACTGCTCATCATCGGTGTTCTACTCATCCCTCTTGGGTTTTGGGTTTTCCATCTCGGTGAGAAGTATGCAAAACGCGTGGGTCGGTTAAAGAGAAGTGGGTAGGCTGTTATACCCGCCCTGTGTTTAAATCTCATCAGTGCGGTTTCAAACCCCACTATAGGTATCAATTTAAAAAATAAGAATCGCATTCTCCAGGCCCAGTAGGCGCGGTTTAGAACCGCGCCGGGTCTTGTGGTGAGTGCATTACTTTTCCACGTTTTCGCTGGCGAGGTTTCTAACCTCGCCCCAGCTCGTTCGTCAATCCGTCCAACCTGTTACTCGGAAGGGTTCCCTACCAAATTAGGGCGCAATCTACACACTAAATTGACATCTATGATGCGGTTTCAAACCCCACCAGTAAATGTAATTATCTAATACGGAGGAGCATTTCCTAGTGCCCTTCAAAGTCTAAATAATTCTATGTTTTTCTTGATATTTCTGTTTTAGTGTGATATACTTTTCTGACCACGTGGCGAGGACTAATCACCTACCTGCAAGGGTAGTCTCCTCGCCAACCAACTGTGATTAGTGGTTAAAGCGTGGGGCGTGGGCTACCACAATAGCATTACAATCACACAAGATAGCATTGCGGGTGTCTGATAGACACCGTGCGTGGTTTTCCCAGCAATGCGGTTATGCAAGATTTGCCTATAACTATGCCCTCTCGGATTTCAGGGACGGTTTGTCTAAAGACGAATGGCGTTCTCGCATAGAGTTGAATAATCGTTTCAATGCTGTGAAATACGAGAAGTTTGACTGGTGTGAAGGGTGCGACCAACGCGCAGCCGTCTATGGGATTATCCATCTCGGCGATGCTATCGAACGCTGGCAGTCGGGGCAAAACCAGTTCCCGAAGTATAAGAAACGTTCACACCGTCAGTCCTACACGGTTGAAGGAGCGAAGGTAAAGGTGGAAGGCAAATGTATCCGTCTCCCGAAGATCGGTTGGGTGCGTATGTTTGAAACCTTGCGGTTTGAAGGTGAAATCAAGCGCGTGACCCTATCAAGGACGGCACATCGTTGGTTCGTCAGCATCCTTATTGAGACAGGCACACCCAATGCACCACGAGACACCCGTGGACTCCCTGTGATCGGCATAGATGTCGGCATTAACACTTTAGCAACTCTTGATAATGGCACGAAGTATGTAAACCCAAGACCGCTCAAACGCTATGCGCGTAAACTGAAGCGAGAACAGCGTAGACTCAGCAAGAAAGTGTTTCTATCTAAGAACTGGTATAAGCAAAAACGTAGAGTAGAACGTATCCACTGCCGAATTGCTTGTATCCGAGAAGACGCACACCAGAAAACAACGACTGAAGTTGTTAGAAGTGCGAGTGTTATCGGTATAGAGACACTGAAAATCACAAATATGCTCAAGAATAGAAAACTGGCAAAGGCACTATCGGATTCAGCACTTAGTGGGTTTCTGAGTCAGTTGAAAAGCAAAGCAGAAACATCAGGTGTGAAAATCGTAGAAGCACCCCAGTTTTTCGCTTCAAGTAAAACCTGTAGCGACTGTGGATATAAGAAAGAAGATTTGTCTTTAACAGATAGAGAGTATCACTGCGAACATTGTGGTTTCATAGCAGACCGTGATGTCAATGCTGCTATAAATCTAAGAATCCTCGCCATCGGTTCGGTGGAGAGTCTAAACGCCTGATGGAGTCCGTGTAAGACCTCGTTGGGAGGCAGTGGACGTTGAAGCAGGAACACTAAAACAAGATATATCCGATTTTGTGTAGATATATCAAGTTTTGAAGGAACAGTCAATGTCAGGATATTATAGATCCCCAACAATTTGTCGGGATACCATTGTTTTTGTATGTGAAGATGATTTATGGACAGTTCCAGTTGAAGGCGGTGTTGCTCGTAGACTCACGTCGAATCTCGGTCTCGCGGGCTCACCACGCTTATCACCGGATGGTGAATTGCTCGCTTTTTCAGGGCGTGAAGAGGGACCCTCAGAGGTGTATGTCATGCCTGCCCTTGGCGGTGAAGCAAAACGACTCACCTATCAAGGTAGCAATGTCTCTGTTGTAGGATGGGATACTGATCGCAAACATATTCTCTATTCGAGTGGGGCGGGTTTAGCCTTCGACCCGTGGATATGGAAAGTTTCTTCAGATGGCGGAGAACCGCAACGCCTACCCTACGGTCCCGCAAACCATATCGATTTTAGCGATGGTGGCGGTGTTATCATCGGCAGATTGACGCGGGAACCCGCGCGCTGGAAACGCTATCGCGGCGGCACAGCAGGGCAACTCTGGATAGACATTGAGGGGGACGGGCAATTTCAACCACTCAATCCTGTGGACAGTAATTTCACGACACCAATGTGGATTGATGAACGGGTCTATTTTATTTCTGACCACGAGGGGGTTGGGAATATCTACTCCTGCCTGCCGACCGGTGAGGACGTTCAACGCCACACGCATCAAGATACGTACTACTGTCGCTTGGCGCAAACAGATGGCAAACGTATCGTCTACCACGCCGGTGCCGACCTGTTTGTTTATGACATTGAGAGTGATACTGAAAACCGCGTTGATGTCGAATTTCGGAGTCCACGCATCCAGAGACAACGAAAGTTTGTCAGGGCATCGGAATACCTGCAAGAGTTTGCACCAGCACCCGATGGTCATGCGTTAGCATTAACAGTCCGTGGTCAGTCCTTTACAATGGCGAATTGGGAGGGAGCGGTCCTGCAGCACGGTGCGCGTAGCGGGGCACGCTATCGCTTAACCCAGTGGCTCAACGACGGTAAACGGCTCGTTACGATCTCAGATGTTGGAGGCGAGGAAGCCGTTGAGATTCACACCCGCGATGGCAGTGCTGACATCGTCCGCCTTGATGCTCTTGATATTGGGCACGTTCGGCAGCTCGCAGTCTCTCCACAAATTGAAAGCGATGAAAATGACCGGGTGCTTCTCGTCAATCACCGTTTTGAGCTTTTGCATATCAATTTGGAGACACACGAACTCCGTATGCTCGACAAGGGGCATTCTCATAGTGTCCGAGATGTTGCTTGGTCGCCTGATGGTAAGTGGTGTGCATATAGTTTCGCACCAACAGAGACGACCCGCTCAATAAAACTTTGCAAGATTGAAACAGGTGAGACGTGGCTCGGCACTGAACCTGAATTCAACGATTTCGCGCCTGCGTGGGATCCGGACGGGAAATATCTCTATTTTCTCTCCTATCGCGAATTCAATCCGGTCTACGATGCACTCCACTTCGATCTCGGTTTTCCTACAGCGATGCGTCCTTTGTTGATAACTTTGCAGGAGACTTTAGGGAATCCGTTCGTGCCGGAACCCCATCCGCTTGAAGAAGAGAAGGAAGATAAGGACAAAGAAGAAGACAAAAAGGAGGAAGACGCGGATAAGGCATCTGACGAGAAATCTGAGAAGAAGGATAAACCGGAACCGATCAGTATAGATTTGAAAGGCATTTCACAACGTGTCGTCGCGTTTCCTTATCCGCGCGGACGTTACGGACAGATTGCCGGTATCGAAGGCAAAGTGATTTTTACCTCGTTTCCCGGAGAAGACACACCGTCCGGTGACGATAGTGGTGGCGGGTCCAAAGGCACCCTTCACGTCTACGACTTCAAGGAACAGAAGAAGGATACGCTTGTTTCAGGTATTGATGGCTTTCGGCTCTCCCGTGACGCGAAGACGCTCGTCTATGTAGCCGGAAACCGTTTGCGTGTTATCAAGGCTGGTAAGAAGGTGGAGGCGGAGAAACCCGAAAGTAAAGGCGGTCCGAATCGACAAACGGGGTGGATTGACCTCAATCGTATCAAAGCCTCTGTTGTACCTACAGACGAGTGGCACCAGATGTATCGCGAGGCGTGGCGACTCCAACGGGATTTCTTCTGGACAGAGGATATGTCCGGTGTAGATTGGGAGCATGTGTATCAACGCTATCTACCGCTCCTTGATCGGATCGCTACGCGCGGTGAGTTTTCGGACCTGATGTGGGAGATGCAAGGTGAGCTTGGCACTTCGCATGCCTATGAAATGGGTGGCGATTACCGGAATTCACCAAACTACGCGCAAGGGTTCCTCGGTGCGGATTTTGCTTACGATGCGGAAAGCGACGGGTATCGCACCACGCATATTCCTCGGGGTGATGGTTGGGAAGCGTCGAAGGATTCGCCGCTCAATGCACCAGGGGTTAATATCAGCAAAGGTGATATTCTGCTCGCTATCGGCGGACAACCTGTCAGCGAAACCGTTTCGCCCGGGGAACTA
>JAKZUG010000122.1:0-4689 GCA_047516705.1 Candidatus Poribacteria bacterium
ACACGCGCAGCGTCCATGGTATCCGAACTTGCCCCTGTTGTGCTTTTTCTCCGCGGTGGGATCCGTGCTGGCGATATGCTTATTATTGAGGAACCGGAGGCGCATCTGCACCCCGGTGCACAAACTGAGATAGCACTAATCCTTGCTGGTTTAGTTCGCGCTGGCGTGCGTGTTGTTGTGACAACGCACAGCGACTGGCTGCTGAAAGAAATCGCGAATCTGATTCGGATAGGAGACCTCAGGAGAAAAGGTGTACCACAAGTGAAAAAGATGGAATCAATACACTGGCTGCTACCAGAAGAAGTAGGCACATGGTGGTTCCAAAAGGACGGGATAGTGAAACATATACCATTTGATCCCACTGAAGGCATAGAACCGAAAGATTACGAAGACGTGGCTTATAAACTCTATGATCGCTCGGTTAACCTCCAAGACCTACTTGAGAAAGTTGGCGGGAGGTAGCAGCGAGTGGGATTAAAAGAGCTTCTTACAGAAATCGGGAAGCAGGTAAATGAAGAATGCCTTAGCAAATCCTGTAGGGGAGATGGATGTCGTGTATACCTAACTGGCACCCCCTCCGACCGAGTTATCGTAAACCTTGAATGCGAGTTTGAACAGCGTAAGATAGACACAAAACGATGCGACTATGTTCTTTTCTGCGGGAACACCTCTCAAAGTAATTTGGTTGTTGTTCTCATAGAACTCAAAAGCGGCACCTTTAAAACACCAACAGTAACCGACCAGCTGCAAAGAGGAGCTGACTTCGTCACAGAAATGTTTGGAAAATTGCCTAAGGAGGCGAATGCGGCACTAAGCACACTTGAAATTACATGCGTTCCTGCTCTATTCCATGGTAAGCGCATTGACAGATTTGAACTCCGCGAACTCGAACGTGCTAAAATCCGCTTCCTTAGTCAGAACCCAACAATTAAGAGAAGTAAATGTGGCCAAGCAAAGAATCTCGCCTCAGTTTTGAGAGGGTAGATATATCCTCAAATCTTGGTGCTCTCTCAAAATAGACACCACAGAGAAAACGGAAACATGCTATAATTCTCTATCCGAAAAGAACTAATACCGTTTCTAATTGAATACCTTTCAATGTGCCTGTAGCATAAACTGTTAGTTTGTGCCACCGTGGTTCCTTTCAGGAAAGTTGGGCATGCGATATTTACTTTCAGAAATGGTATAAGAAGGGAGATGCAAAACCTATGACTGATGAAGAAAAATTTCGATTTGACTTGAGCGGATTCCTCGTACGTCCCGCAATCCTTGAACGCGACGAAGTGGACGCAATCGTTGAACAGATCGAGAGGATACACCGTAATCCTGAATCACTACCGCAGGAACATCGTGCTGTGCCGGGCGGTCCTGCGAGCGTCTTGATTGACCATCCGAAGGTCCTTGATGTGTTGCATGAAATCATCGGGCCCGATGTCCGGTTAGAAAACTGTTTCTCTGTCTGGCGTGAAAAGGGGCAGGAACACGGTGGACTTCACGGCGGTGGACCCCAACAAGGCGATCCGATTTTCGGGTATCGTGTCAATAACGGACGGATTCATGCGGGGATGGTCCGCGTCGTCTTTGAACTGACAGATATTTCCAAAAAGGATGGTGCAACGCATTTTATAGCGGGCAGTCACAAAGCTAATTTCCCGATGCATTCGGATCATCTGTCATTAGAAGAAGGGAAGCGAAGTCCGTTCTTGATGAACTACGAATGTCCAGCAGGCAGTGCCATCTTTTTCACGGAAAACCTGTGTCACGCGGGTCCTGTCTGGCAACGGGAGACCCCGCGCGTGGCAGTGCTAAACGCCTACGCACATCTCGCGACGCATTGGCATCGGCTACGGATTCCGCCCGAAGTGCTTTCTGCTTTACCACGTGAAAAACAGGCATACTTCCGCGAACCGTGGGTTGCCGATTTCCGCACGAGTCCGGCAACGATTAACACGATTGAGCGGTTTCTTAACAATGACGAACCACCTGTTAATACCGATACCAAACCGTAATTTAGAGTGGCGAGGTTTCCAACCTCGCCAGCAAATACGGGGAAACGGTCGAAGTTGAAAATCTCGCCAGCGAACAGCGTCGTTAGCGCGGGAGAACGGGTTCGGTTGGTACGATAATCTCTCCCGAAACGATTTGCATCTTCAACGCCTCAACCTTCATGAGGAGTTCATCGGAGAGATGCGGTCTGTTGTGCTCATCAAGCGCGTAGGCAATGTCGTCAGCTTGGAGACCTAAACGATGGACCCCGGGTGTAAAATTGCCTTGGCTGAATTGTGAGACAATGTTGTAGACAGCATTGTTAACCTGCCTGAGCATACTCGTCAAGAAGATATTGGGAGCGGTGGCGTTGATGTTAGTATCAACCCAGATAACATATTTCTGAAGTGTCTTCGCGGTTTCAACGGCACCGTGACCCGCACCAGAGGCAACAGCATAAATAATATCAACGCCGCTTTCATACTGACGTGTGGCAATACTTTCAGCTACCATCGGTTGATCAAAGCCTTCTGGTCCCTCAGCGATGTATTCTCTGAAAACTTCCGCATTGGGATTAACAGCATGAACGCCCGCCATGTAACCGGCTTCAAATTCGTGCAACAAAGGCACGTCAGCCCCGCCAATATAACCGACTTTACCCGTCTCTGTTTTCAATCCAGCAATAGCACCAACAAGGAATGAACCTTCATTCACATTATAGATGAGCGACGCGACATTTGGCAGATCGACTTCACTATCAATGATCGCAAAACTGACTGCCGGAAACTTTTGTGCCACCCGCTGAATCGGCTCAGCCATTTGATAGCCCGCTGTGATAATCAAGTCCAATTTCATGGCAGCTTCTTGTAAATCAGTATCCCATGTCTCTGGACCGCTCTCTATTTCGTCAATATCAATTCCGAGTTCTGCTTCTGCCTGCTTGATCCCCTCAGCCAACAAATCACAGTAAGACTGGTCTCCAAGACACTCGAATGGATACACCATGCTAATTCGTACTGGTACCGGTCGTTCAACAGGCACCATATCCTGAACCTGCTCGCACCCACAGATAGAAATTAAAAACAACCCTACCACTAAAATGAGGAAGCTCCTCAATATCGAAAAGTTTTTCATCTTTTCTCCTCTATTGAAAAGGCAGAGAAATGAAGTTTAAGAAATAAATTGGGTAATCTTGGGCTACACGACGTGCGATGAATCGCACTACTACGAACCGATCTGCTTGCAGTCGGAAACCATTTATGACAGGTTCCGGAATTACCCGTTTAAATTCTTAATATTCATAACTCAGCCTGATAAATCCGAAGCAACCGAAAATCGACATTACGGTATAGCTGGGGCACCTACCACTGGAGGTATAACAGTGCCTTCAACATCCGGTTCCGTAACTGTATCATCACCACCTTCCGATGTCGTCGGTGGTATAACTGTGCCTTGAATTTCAGTCTCCGGTACCACTGGAACAGTAATTTCACCAGCAATAATACTTGCCTTCAATGCTTCTACTTTTGCTAAGATCTCATCAGAGATCAAATCTCTGTTGCCATCAGTTAGCAGATAGCCTACATTGTCTTCAGCGAGACCGAGTGAGCGAATACCCGCCGTAAGATTTCCAGTTGCGAACGCTTGGATAACGTTGGACGCTGATTCGTCAATGCCTACGCGTAGACCTGTTAAGATAACGCCAGGTGCGACATCAGTAATATCAATATAGTTCCAAATCACATATCTGTCTTCAGCGAGTTTCGCGGCTTCAACCGCTCCGAAACCGGATTGGTCCGCCATCGCGTAAATCACGTCAACACCACTTTCATACTGGGCTGTTGCAATCTCTTGTCCTCTCATAGGATTGTAAAACCCTTGTTGATCGTTAGCAACATAACCTTTCATAATCACAGCGTCTGGATTGACAGCTTTGACACCCGCGAGGTAACCGGCTTCAAACTCGTGCAGTAACGGAACATTCGCACCGCCGAGGTATCCGACTTTTCCGGTTTTCGATTTTAACCCGGCAATCGCACCAAGGAGAAACGTGCCTTCGTTTACCCTATGCGTGAAAGAGGCTACATTCGGTAAATCGACCGCAGCATCGAAAATGACGAACATAACATCTGGGAACTCTGATGCCACGCGTGAAACAGGGGTTCCCATCTGATAACCGGAAGTGATGACCAGCCCCGAATTCTCAGCAGCGGCTCGCAGCTGCATATCCCACGTCTCGAAATTACTCTCCATTTCGGTTATCTCAACGCCAAGTTCAGCTTTGGCTTGCTGGACACCGTTATAGAGGACATCACAGTACGAGGAATCGCCAAGACAGTTGCCTGGATAGACAACACTCACCTGAATTGGGGCAGCATCCATCGCGTCTTGTGGTTCAGAGACGATCATATCCTGAACCCGATCACAGCCACAGATATAGATTATAGTAAAGCCTACAATTAAATGGACACTAAGGAATTGGCGAGGTTAGGAAACCTCGCCAGCGGCGGTGAAGTATCAAACCCTATTGTGTTCAGATGTTTTTGGACTTTACTATAATAAGACTATAGTTTGGACAGTTTCTCAGTTTAGGATTTCCCAAGGGTGGACAGTTTCCTCCCGTTAGGACTTCCGAACAGGTGTTAGAATCGCTTTCTAATGCTGCTTTTATGTCTAAGTTGTGTTAGAAATCACTGCTTTTTA
>JAKZUG010000123.1:0-4259 GCA_047516705.1 Candidatus Poribacteria bacterium
TCATCAGCCTTCCACTCGCATATTTCTTAACGCGCTACCGGTATCCCGGACGCAATATGTTACGCTCTATTATCTTGATTCCGATGATTATGCCACCGTTTGTTGGTGCGATTGGGATGAAGCAGTTTTTCGGAACATTTGGAAGCATCAACATGCTCCTCGTCAAACTCAACCTGATGGATATCACTGAAACCGTTGACTGGTTCGCAGGTGGTTTCTGGGGTGTAGTCATGTTGTCAACATTGCACCTGTACCCGATAATGTATCTCAACATCGTCGCTGCACTCGCAAACGTTGATCCGAGTTTAGAAGAAGCCGCTGAGAATATGGGGGCATCGAGATTCCAAGTTTTCCGTCAAATAACATTGCCGTTGATGATGCCGGGTTATTTCGCAGGTGCTATTCTCGTCTTTATCTGGGCTTTTACCGATCTCGGTACACCTCTGATTTTTGATTATAATGAAGTCATTGCGGTGCGTATTTTCCGCCAAGTGACTCAAGCGAATACAAATCCGATGGGGTACGCCCTTGTTGTCCTAATTGTTGTACTGACTGCACTCGCCTTTTATATTTCCAAACGGTGGACAGGAAGTAAACACTATGAGATGCTTGGTAGAGGACATGTGACTTCACGTGAGACGGATGCAAAGTGGGGCATGCGTAGTATCATCTATCTCTTTATCGGTGGATTGACGTTTATAGCACTGTTACCGCATATCAGTGTTATCCTTGTCTCCTTAACCCCGGACGCAAGCCAGTGGCGGCTGAGTGTGCTACCGCAATCGTGGACCTTCGCACATTATGTTGAGACTTTCACGCATTCCGATACACTGCCAAGTATCCTCAACAGCCTAAAGTACAGTATCTTCAGCACATTGTTGGCACTCTTGGTCGGCATTGTGGTGTCATACTTATTAACCCGGAAACGTCTCCCGTTCCAAAATCTATTGGATGCAGTAGCGATGTTGCCGTTAGCATTGCCGGGGGTTGCGATAGCGTTTGGATATATGGGCAGCTTCTCGGATACGACGCTTCTGCTACGACATCTTCCAGATGATTTAATTGAAGTAATTGACCCAAGAAAAAACCCGACGTTCCTTCTGATTATCAGTTATGGCGTACGGCGGTTGCCGTATATGTTGCGTTCCATCTACGCTGGACTCCAGCAGACAAGCGTGACTTACGAGGAAGCATCACAAAACATGGGGGCGACACCGATCCGGACATTGTATAAGATAACGTTACCCTTGGTCGTCGCAAATCTCCTCGCCGGTGCGATTCTCGTATTTTCATTCTCCATGTTAGAAGTCAGCGATAGTTTGATATTGGCAATGAAGGATGAATACTATCCGATTACAAAAGCGATTTGGGCACTTTCTCAACGTCCCGATCACGGTGCCTATACGGCGAGCGCGCTGGGTGTGGTAGGGATGTTAATCCTGATCGCGTGCTTGCTCGGTGCGGGGCGTGTGCTTGGCGGAAAGTTAGGCGAAATTTTCCGAATTTAGCAGCGATGCCATTTTTTATGAAAACTATGAAAGCTTCTACTTCATTGACATAACGGATCTGTCCGTTTGCAAGTGGTGAAGACAGGAGTCTAAAATCACTAACACTAAGGCTGTATTACTATGAAAATAACCTTGGCTTTATTCGTTCTTTTAATTATCTTTTCATTTAATACCTTCGCGCAAGATTTTTCTTATGTTAGCCTTGAGGGCCATACAGATAGTGTCACTCAAATTGCCTTTAGTCCGGATGGTGCTACGCTCGCAAGCATGAGCGCGGACAGAACAATCCGCTTATGGGACATTGCTACAGGTACACATATACACACGCTTTCTGGACATCAATCTTATATTTATTCTGTAGCGTTTAGCCCTGACGGGTTGACCCTCGCGAGTGGGAGTGAAAATGGAAAAATTCGTCTTTGGAATGTCACTACCGGGCAATACAGAGTAACACTTGAAGGACATCAATCCAGCGTCTATAGTGTCGCGTTCAGTCCAGATGGTCAGACACTTGCGAGTGGGAGTTCTGATCGGACAATCCGCCTGTGGAATGCCACGACGGGTTTTCACGAGCAAATCCTCACAGGTCATACAGAAAGTGTTTATGATGTTTCGTTTATAGAGGATGGTAAGACTTTCGCAAGTAGGGGAGGCAATAATACAATCCGTTTATGGGATGCTGCTACCGGTCAGCACAAGGATACCGTTACTCTTAATGATTTCCAGAATATTTCGATTAGTTCAGATAGAAGGATGCTCGCTGGTGTAGATTCGAATCACAGAATTTCTTTGTGGGATATCGCAACTGAAAGTGAAGTCGCATCCCTTACAGGTCATACGTCTAATATTTATAGCCTCAGGTTCAGTCCAGACGATAAGATCTTAGCGAGTGGAAGTAGTGATCGCACGATTCGCCTGTGGGATCTCTCTACCCATGTTAACATTACACCCTCAACTGTTGAATCGCCGCCTGTTGGTGATCAATTTGAGATTGATATTAACATTGTTGAGGGACAAGATGTTAGAGGATATGAAATTACAGTAGCGTACGATAGTGATTCACTACGTTATGTATCTCACACGCATAGCGATTATTTATCTGATGAAGATGATGAAGTATATGAAGGTCCGATAATTACACAGGACGGACTGGTATCATTTAGTAGAGTTTCAACTGCGGATGCTAGCAGCGGTGACGGCACGCTTGCTACAATAACCTTTGAAGTCATTTCACGTAGTGCGTCAACTATTAGTTTGTCAGCGACTCTCTCTAATAGCGATGGCGAGAGGTTGCCTTATATAGTCATTTCTGGAAAGGTAATAGAACCGCCGTGGGACGTAAACGGTGACGGTTCTGTAGACATCTTGGACTTATCATTCGTTGCTGCGCGTTTTGGACAGGAGGATCAAACTGAAGCGGATATCAATGGCGATGGTGTCGTAGACATCAAGGACCTAATTACAGTTGCTAGTGGGATGGATACAGAAGCAGCTGCCCCTGCTGCACGATATGACAACCTGAAGAAGGCACTGACAAGCGCGGACGTAAAGCAGTGGCTCACCCAAGCACAGCAGCTAAACCTGACGGATCCAACATCACAAAAAGGTATTCTTTTCTTAGAATATCTCTTAGCAGCTTTGGCACCGAAAGAGACTGTACTCCTACCGAACTATCCAAATCCATTCAATCCAGAGACATGGATACCGTATCAGTTAGCCCAACCAGCGGATATAACTATTTCCATTTACAATGTGGATGGAACAGTGATACGGACCCTTAACCTTGGGCATAAGCCGTCCGGAGTCTATCAAGACAAAGCCCATGCGGCGTATTGGGACGGGAAAAATGAACTCGGTGAATCTGTTGCCAGCGGTATGTATTTCTATACGTTAAAAGCAGGAAATTTCAAATCCACGCGGAAGATGTTAATTCTGAAATAATTACTTTTCTATGCTTTCTTCGGAGGATAAGAAATTATGGACATTTTGGATACCATTCGCGATGCGTTGTTAGAAGCACAGGATGTACTCAGTCGGTTTATCCGAAATCCTGAGAATATCGCAACCATCGCGGAAACCGCAGAGATGATGCGGGATGTATTTGAGCGGCAAGGGAGAATCTTTACGTGTGGGAATGGCGGAAGTTTGTGTGATGCCGTCCATTTTGCCGAAGAATGCACCGGTAAGTTTCGGGATGATCGGAGACCGCTGCCAGCAATTGCACTAAGCGATGCTGGCCATATTACTTGCACGGCAAACGATTTCGAGTTTGCAGAGATATTCGCGCGTCCACTGTCTGCACTTGGACATCCTGGTGATCTACTCCTCGCTCTTTCAACCAGTGGTAATTCTGAAAATGTTGTACGTGCAGCAGCGGTGGCGAAGGAGCGTGGGATGCAAGTGTTTGGGCTACTCGGTGGTGATGGCGGGAATCTTAAGCAACACTGCGATATATGCCTGATTGCACCCGGCAACACGGCGGACCGCATACAAGAAATCCATATTAAGGTGTTGCACATTTTGATTGAACATGTCGAGCGATTAATGTTTCCAGACAATTATTGACGGAGATCCCGTTTTTTGATACGGTTTAATGTGGATTTCAGAACTATTCTTAGGAATTACAACTTAATACTGGAGAACGGCTTATGGAGTCATCGGCGAAGAATAAGGCGTATTGGCGAAAGAATCTGCAATATCTCGCTGTTTTATTGGGAATATGGTTTATCACCTCGTATCTCTGTTCAATTG
>JAKZUG010000124.1:0-3814 GCA_047516705.1 Candidatus Poribacteria bacterium
GGATGGTGCGACCCTTGCGAGCGGGAGCGCGGATGGCAAGATTCGCTTGTGGGAAGTTGAGACGGGCAGATCTCTGTCAACTTTCTCGGCACATGACGGGCTTGTTTTGGCTTTGGCGTTTTCCCCAGAGGGTAAGGTGCTGGCGAGTGGTGGTTCGGACACCCTCGTTCGATTGTGGGATGTGGATAGTGAGCATCTGATCTCTATATTAAGAGGACATACTGACTCGGTCGATGCGCTGGCATTTTCTAGCAATGGTGAACTGCTTGTAAGTGGCGGAAGAGATCGGCATATTCAACTATGGGATGTGGGTGCCGATGACCTTATATCCTCGTTTCTGGTTCAGGAAGGTGCTATCCGAGAGTTGGCGTTTTCGGCAGATGATGTAAAACTTAAATGTGTGATCCAAGAAGGTTCGCTTCTTGTAAGGGAATGATGTCCCCATGCAAGGGGGGAATTTAGTTCGTTCGTTGTAAACAAATACTTTTTCTATCTTTTTAAGGGTGGAAGTCTCTATAAGGGTAACACCAGCGTGTACTTGCAACCCCTGAACGGAGAAAGCGATGAAAATGAGACGACGATTCCCCGAACGTTTCAAATGGCGCATGAACGATCGGCTGCCCGGACAGACTTTGAAAAGGAAGAAATGGATCGTTGCATTAATTGTGTGGACGGCGGTGTTTGATTGGTTTTTTATTCTTTTTGGGATAGATGTTATTCTGCCGTATGTCTTAGGGATGGCACCACCCTATCTACCAAAGAAATACGCACAAGTATACACGCATATTTCGACTCTTGAAGGATATATCAGTGAGCATAATCCTGTCTTGGCGTTCTCACCCGATAGCAAAACTCTCGCTACAAGTGGACACCGGGAGGTACGATTATGGGATGTGGAAACCGGAGAGCATCTATTGACCCTTGAGACGAATATGAACCAAGTTATGGCATTAGCGTTCCATTCAGACGGAAAAACTGTCGTAGGCGTGAGTGCACAGACATCGTCGCGAGGCGGCTACCAATTTATGGTGTGGAATATTAGTTCCCCAAATCTAAAACCTGCAGGACCAGCACAGCCTATCTCCCGTGGGGAAACGCGGATTTCGCAATCAGACGAGGACACCCTGCCCCGGCAAGCAAACACGTCGCAAGACACAGTCGCAGTATTCTCAAAAGATCGGACCAACTTTATTAGTCTTGGGCATAGCGGTTCAGTTTGGGAATATGATCTTGTTCACGACCGGCTTGTACATCAGCAGGTGATTGGTTTAAAGCCTTTGAAGCGTATGCAATTCGCTACGTTTCATTTTGCAACCCGACCATCAGATCGAATCAGCACCCGCTGGAACTCTGAAAAGCCTTCCTCTACTTCCTCTCCAACCCCAATTCCAACCCCAATAGTATTAAATAGGCAGGGTACCCGCTCCCTATCATTTTTGACAGCCCCTACACATCAAGTTAGGGGACTCACATTTTCTCCAGATGGCAAAATGCTTGCGAGTGGCGGCTACCGTAGTGAACTTCGGTTGTGGGATATCGCCTTTGGAGAAATTCGGCTATGGGATATTGACAGCAGCAGACAGATAGCACTTATGCCAGTCCCCTATGGCAGTGTAAAGACATTGGCGTTTTCACCTGACAGAAAAACTCTCGCGAGTGGGAACTCGCGGGGCATGATTCTCATCTGGAATCTGGCAAGCAGCGGCTTAGTCTCTATCATTACTGAGAGTGGATCGGACATTGCTGCCTTAGCTTTTGCTCCGGATAGCATCACGCTCGCTAGCGTAAATAGTTACGGAACTGTACGCCTATGGGATATAACAGGAAGAACAAAAAGATAAAAAGAAGGACGAAAGGAGCTGAAACAGTGATTGGTATTTCTTATCATGCTGGGGGAATGAAAGACATTCCGCTAAACGAAATTATCACAATTCTCGCCGATGCTGGCTATGATGCAATCGAGATGATGTGCGGTCCTGAAGCGCACATCCCCTCCGGCGAAATCACCGAAGGTTTACTCAAAGAAGTCAAAGCGATGGTAACCGACAGCGGATTAAAGGTCTCTGTCATTAATCCTTTTACCGGAAAAGGGCTATACCAACTGGCAGTGGAGGATCAGCAGGGTGCAGTCGACCATTACGCGCTTCTTCAAGATGTGGCAGTCGCGCTCGGAGCAGGCGGTGTTAACTTCCTCACTGGCTATGGCGGTGATAAAGGCGACGCATTCGCGTGGCGACTCCTTGTTGATGTGCTGAAACCAATTTGTCGCCGCGCTGAAGAACTCGGTGTGACGATGAACATCCACAATCACGAAGCAACGACAATTGATGCTTCTTCAAAAGTGACACTTCTGATTGAACACGTCGGATCTGACGCGCTGAAGTCGCTCAACGACATCACCAATTTCTATCACCTTGGTGAGGACATCGCTGAGGTTACGGAAAAATTGGGACCATTGACTGCACATTGCCACGTGAAAGGCGTAACAGGCATGTATCCGTATAGTACTTTTCTGATTCCCGGAGAGGCAGGGGACGAGTTGGATTTTCGGACCTTTGCAGCGAGTTTAGGAAAAGTGGGGTATGATCAATATATCTCGGTGGAAACGTTTCCGCACATGCGGATGGAGAAGGCACAGATTGCTCACGACATGATGGCAGGCACGTTGAAGGAACTGGGATTGCGATAGCATCAGGAGGCGCGGTTGCAAACCGCGCCCTACACAAACTGCTGGGTTAGTTATTACCTAACGCCTTGATGCCGGGCCAATCTCGCCACATATCTTCGTTAGGCGGTTCCTCTTGCGTATGTGCCAACTCAGTTTTTCGGAAGTCGTATAGAACAGCCTGTCGAATCTGCTGTGAATAGTTATGTCCGGCAGCATGCCCGATGCGATGGTGCCAGAAAACAATATCTCCTGCGTTGCCGCAGCATTCAATCCCTGGACCTCTGCTGATGCGCTCACGGTCAACATCATACTGCGGTGTCGGCTCGTTTTTGTATTGCGAATAGTAATCATAATAGAAGGCTTGATGGCTCCCTGGCCAGACAGTAAACCCGCCGCCCTCCGGTGGTACATCGTCAATATAGCCGACCGCACCGAGATGAAACGGATGCGCATCTACATGACACCCGATCGATTTTTTCGGGACATCTCCGTAAGGAAGCGTGCAGTAAATACCTCGGACACGGTCTGGTTGTACGAGATTCCCCTCACCTAAAAACTGCTCCGCCATTCGCCAGACGTTCGGATCTGTAGCGAGAAGCTGAACCATCCAATCTTCTCCACCGGGTTCACGAAAATTCCAGCGGAAGCCGCGTCGATGATTGTTTTTGTCAACTTTTTCCTCTTCAGGCGTGAAAGGACCGATCCAAGTTTCAGGGTTCTCACGTTTACGTCCTTCCGGGGCACCTTCCCAGAGTCTTGTGCGCGCCCGCTCCATTAATTCTGGGTTAAGGACCTTCCGTTTCACCAAGTACCCTTCAGTTTTGAAAAATTCGATGTCTTTCTGTGTAAGTTCAATCATAGTCTTGTATCCTTCTTCGTTGAAGTCGCACCAGACGTGCTGACGGAAATTATTGCGATATACAAGTACGCTCAAAAGGGGTTGAAAGCCATCTCTCTAACCTATTGTTAAGGAATTGTAAAATAATTTAACGGTTATTTCAAGGAAAATAGGACTTACGCAATAATGTTTGACATAGACTTCCAAAACCACTAATATAGTGCTTGAGGAGGTAAATTAGAGATGGTTAGACCGACACGCCTGGATTATTGTCAATATCTACTCAGCACGCCTATCAACTATACACT
>JAKZUG010000125.1:0-14937 GCA_047516705.1 Candidatus Poribacteria bacterium
GTGCCTGCACAAGCAAAGTCCGCAGCATCAGTAGTCGCGGAGGCGTTACAACAGGTTGACACAACACTAACGTATGCTGACTGCAATGCTATCGCACCACAGACGGTTCGTGAATTGGGGGATATTATCACTGCTGCAGGCGGGACTTTTGTTGATGCGTCTATCATCGGTCCACCGCCTCGCACACCGGGCGCGACGCGCTTCTACGCGTCGGGAGCAGACCTTAGTACGTTCACGCAACTCAACAATTACGGGTTAGATGTGCGGACTCTCGGTGAGGAGATAGGGCTCGCCTCTGCGATTAAGATGTGCTATGCCTCTCTGACGAAAGGGTTGACAGCACTCTGTACCGAATTGCTCACTGCGGCATCTCTATTGGGAGTTTCGGATGCACTCACAGCAGAGTTTCAATTGAGCCAATCGGCACTTTTTGAGCGGATGGAGAGAGGGTTGCCGGGCATGCCACCGAAGGCGAGACGCTGGATCGGCGAGATGGAAGAAATCTCCGCGACTTTTGAACACGTCGGATTAACACCAAATATCTTGACAGGCGCAGCGGATATGTACCGCTTCGTCGGTGACACCCACCTCGCGGATCTACCGCCAGAGGCACGTGACCAATTCCCGACTTTGGCTGAGTTGATTGAGATTTTGGCAGAGAATATTAAAAAGAAGTAGTGGTCGCGTCGTAATACGTTAGAGATAGCAAACGGTGTGAAGTTTGATCTTATTCTGCTCTAAGTGCCTCAATTGGCGAGATTCGTGAGGCACTCACTGCTGGATAAAGCCCAAAGACAATACCGATAAAGGCTGCAATGCTAACAGAGACTGCCATCCATTGTGGAGAAATCACAACGGGCCACTCCGGAATCACCTTAACGATCCTGACTGCGATGTTCGAGCAAGCATATCCGGTGCCTATGCCGAGTCCAATGCCCAGTAAGCCACCTATACTGCACATCACAACCGCTTCAATCAGAAACTGCAAGAAAATGTCTCGCCGTTTCGCCCCAATCGCGCGGCGGATGCCAATCTCACGAGTACGTTGGTTCACTGAAACCAGCATCATGTTCATAATGCCAACGCTCCCGACAAACAACGAAAACGCGGCAATACTGCTAAGCATGATTTTGATAATGCGACTGATTTTATCGAGTTCTGCTACAGCTGCGGTATGAAAACTAATATCAAAAAAATTGTCTTGGTTCCGATGCCGTTTTCTTAAAACGGCTTTCACTTCCTCAGCAGCTTTTTCGATGGAATCGGTGTCTATGGCTCTTATGTTAAGATAATTGACATAGCGTTCCCCCTTAAATCTGTCTTGTGCGGTTGTCAGAGGTATGAACACGATGTCATCCCAACTAAATCCGTATTGAAGGCTTGTACCGCGTTTAGCCATTACGCCTAAGATGATAAAACGTACAGGTCTCCCGCCTTGAAGCGAGAGTTTGATTTCTTTCCCCATCGAATTTTGATTCCCAAACAGTTCTGTTGCGACTTCTGTGCCAAGGACACAGACTTTTCTCCGGTTATTGAACTCATCCTCGGAGAAAAAGCGTCCCTGCTGAATCTGCCACTTCATCCCAATCGGGAAGTATGAATTGACCCCATCATATTCTGTCCATTTTGTCGCGCCGCCTTCAGCTTGCACGAGCAGCTCAGAACCAATACTCGGTATCACACATTCAACGGACGGACATTCGGCTTCAATTGCCAAGACATCTTCGTACGTCAGGTGTTCGCCACTACGGTTTGGAAACACGCGACCCCCGCGCCAAATCCATGGGTTCCGCCGTACTGTAAACTGGCCTCCATACTTTTCAAACTCTTGCATAACAAGGGCCTTCGCACCATCGCCGATAGCGAGCATTGCCAGAACAGCAGCAACGCCAATGATGATACCTAGCATTGTTAACGCCGAGCGCATTTTTTCCTGAAAAATAACAGAGAATCCTGTTGAAATTCCCTCGTACAGCTTCAATGCTCCGCTCCTCCTGGCAATGCATGTTAAATTTATAGAACTTACGCAGTTTACCTGTTTTCGTGCAGTCTTTGGTTTGTAGTAGCGCAATTCATTGCGCGTTCTTCGGTAATATCCCTCAATGTCAGCATAGACTCCAAATTTGCGTCCGTCCTGTTTAAAATATCAGGTTAGGTGGATATAGGCCAGAGCCATTCAGTTCTCCCTTAGCAGCAATCTCTGAATGTTCCAAAACCTGCTGTAGGAGCGATCTCCGAATCGCGACTTCTTCGATAAAAACGACGAAAAACCGAAAACTGAATGGCTCTGGATATAGGCAAGGTGTTTTGGTATAAATTTGCCTTCAAGTTTTTCAGCAATGGCTTGATTTGAAACCGCACAACTTCAAACATACCATTGCGCTTGTGCCTTGAAGAACTGGGCGTAAAGTCCATCTTTTGCCAATAACGTTTCATGATCCCCGTCCTCAATGATTGTTCCGTTATCAAGGACAAGAATCCGATCACAAGTGCGGACTGAAGACAGTCGATGCGAAATTATCATTGATGTACGTCCAGCACTCCGTTCAATAAATCGTTCATAGATCGCCTGTTCGGCTAATGGGTCCAGTGCAGCAGTCGGTTCATCGAGGACCACCAGCCATGGCGTTTCTCGCATAAAACCCCTTGCTGTTGCGATACGTTGCCATTCACCGCCGGAGAGGTCGCGCCCTCCAAAAGTGGGTCCTAACACAGTCTCGTAACCTGCGGCGAGTCCGTCTATAACGGAAACTGCACCTCCTGCGGTTGCTGCCGTTTCCATACGTTCAGGATGTTCTAAGTCGCCAAAGATGATATTCTCGCGTGCGGTGAGGTGGTAGCAGGTGAAATCCTGAAACACCGCACTACAATGCTTCAACCACTCCTGACGATTTTCTTCATTTAAGGGTATATCCTCCACACGAATTACACCTGTTTGCGGACTGTATAGCCCAAGAAGTAGGCGTGCCAATGTGGATTTCCCCGCACCATTGGGTCCAACGAGTGCCACTCGCTCTCCTTTTTTCAAGGTTAGGTTTACGTGGCTTAGCACTGGCTCTTGCGCATTTGGATAGAGAAATGAAACGTTTTCTATCTGAAGATACGACGGTTCTTGTGTGGCTATCAAAGACGAATTTTTATAAGATTCCGACGGGGATCCGCTTGTCGGAGGCGTTTTCAACCCGGATGCTGTGTCTGCATCGCGATCCAAAAACGCGTACAAATCTCCTGACAAACGGCGCATATCGTCTGCTATCCACTGAAAATAACTCGCGACACTGTTCCAGATACCGTCCAAGTTGACGATGGCAGCGGCAGCGGCGATATACTCACCGATGGTCAACCCACCCCGAAAGACTTGTAGCAATAATAGAATAAGTGAACAAGCGAACAACAAACCGCGTGAGATGTCGATCGCGAGATGCGCAAAAAGTTTGCGACGTTCAATCGCCTGTTGGCTGTGTATTAACTCTCTCCATAACCGTTGCCAGCGGCCTATCCATAAATCTTGCGCTTGATATAACCGGACTTCTTTGCCTGCCCCTCGATCCGTTAGAATACCTTCTAACGCGTCTCGCTCTCGCCGTTTTGATGTCTGTTCTACATCAAGATCGTAGGTGTCAGCAGCAAAACGTGAACCACTCCACCAAGAAGCTAAACCTGTTACTGTAGGGAGCAACGCTAACAATGGATGGAGACCCCACAGTATGATACCGAGCGCAATGACACTGATTAATTGTTGAATGCTGTCAACGATCCACCAAACAATCTCTTCAAGTTCTACACCAGACATGGTGCGAGCGCGCGCAAGCGCGTTTTGAAATTCAGGGGTTTGGAATTCGATCAGCTCCATTGTATTAGATTTGCGAACGATACCCTCACTAATCCAAACTTCAATGTTTTCTCGGACGTAGAAGCGCAGCGGTTCTCGTAACTGGTCTGCAAGGGTACTATAAATTTGTAAGCCGAGCAGACCTAAAAGCCATGGGAGAACTTGCCGCCACCAGTTAGCATCACCTATAGCAGCGGTAATTGCATTGACTAAGTGCTTCGTTACGAAATAATCACCGGCGGGCAGAACACCAAGAGATAACGTGAGAAGCATCATACCCACAAGCACGAGTGCACCACTCTTCCAAACAATCGCAAAAGTTCGGAAGTATGCGAGGAGGCTTTCTTTCGCAGCTAATCCCCAGGTCTTCAATTTGCCTTTACTGTTTTGCATTCAAGAACCTCTTTGCTTTTTATTGGTACCAGTGTGCTTGTGCTTGAAAAAATCTGGCGTAGAGCCCATTTCGGGCAAGTAACGCTTCATGTGTGCCGTCTTCAACAATACGACCCGAATCTAATACCAAGATACGGTCGGCGAGACGCGCGGATCCAATTCGATGTGAAATCAAGAAGGTCATCCGTCCAGCAGCAAGTTCAACGAAACGTTGGTATAGTTCGACTTCAGCCTGTGGATCTAACGCGGCAGTCGGTTCGTCAAGAACGAGGACTTGTGGATTCCTGACCAAAGCCCGTGCAAGGGCGACTTTTTGCCATTCTCCACCAGATAACTCTGCACCTTCACCTTCCTCACCGAGTGAAGGGTCAAGGAAGGTATCCAAGCCGTGCGGAAGGGTTTGAAAACGTTCCTCGATGCCAACCGCATTGATGACGCGCCAGAGCGCGTCGTCGTCAATATGGAGGTTTGGTGGACCTGGCACCAATTCTTCTCGCACAGGTCTACGAAAACGCGCAAAGTCTTGGAAAACGGCGGCACAGTTAAGGGCTATCTGTTCCGGGGCAATTGCGGCGACATCTACGTCATCGTAGCGAATTGTGCCATGATCAGGTTGGTACAAACCGAGCAGTAGTTTGATAAGTGTTGATTTGCCTGCACCGTTAACACCTACGATGCTAATTATCTCTCCGGGACGCGCATAAAAATTTATGTCTTGTAATACGTCGTCGGTCGCACCCCGATATCGGAAGCGTAAATTGCTGACCTCTATGCCATGTTGTAGAGGCTGCGGAAATATCTCGGTTCCTGACTGTGTGCGAGTTGTTTTGGCGCGTTCTAAGAGGAGATGCAAATCACGAAGCAAGGGTACGTCTTCAAGTATGTTTTGTATTTGGGAAAGCAATCCCTCAAGATCTCCTTGGAAGAATGCAGCGGTGCCGGTAAGAATCACATAATCCCCAAG
This sequence comes from Candidatus Poribacteria bacterium, assembly GCA_047516705.1. GTDB lineage: Bacteria > Poribacteria > WGA-4E > WGA-4E > WGA-3G > WGA-3G. Next base: position 5,190 of record JAKZUG010000125.1, read on the forward strand.
CGTGAGATTGCCGTCCACAATACGCGCAGCGAGAATTCCAATTGCTATTGCATAAGCAACGACTTCGGCGATAGTTGTACCGATGGATGCCCTCGCTTCCGTCCAAATTTTTGCAAGCGATTCTTTCTTCCATTTTTGATGATTCGTTTGCCAGCGTCCAAAGAGCGTCCCGAAAAGCCCATAGAGTCGCACTTCCTGTCCAGAAGAGGAGCCCAGTAGTAGACTCAGCATGTAATCCATCATACGCCGTACAGGTGTCGCTTCGTAATCGTGGCTGTACCTCCCTTCGGCTGCCCTAACTTTAAGCCAAGCGGAGGGTATAGCGGGTAACACTACTACGAGTACCAGCAGCGGATCTGCTACCCACAGGATGATACCATAGCCTACAAGCGTTACACAAAGCTGCCCAATCTCTGTTAGAAATCGCAGCAGGTTAGTGAGCCGATGCCCTAATGCCTGTCGCGCCCGTTGTATCAAATCGTACGTCTGCGGTTGATCAAAAACGGCAAAGTCGATATGCGTCGTGGCTTCAAGCAAAGCACGCTGCTGGTGGAGTCCGATAAGGTTTTTCATCTTCCATTGCAGGTATCCATCACAAGTACCTGCTATATTTCTGAGCGTTGCCAAAAGAACCAATGCAATCACCCAGGGTGCTGCGGTCTCTAAACTCGGATCCGTTTCCTTGTCGAGAATGGCAGCGATGAGATTCACCAGTTCCCGACTTGCCCAGAGGATCCCTATGGGAATACACCCGTGTACGAGCGTCAGAAGTGCTTGTGCGATTGCTCCGAATCGGCTGGCGTGCCAAGCGACGAAGAAGAAACGCCGCAACGTCTTTATCGCGGACGGACGGGATTCTGATTCTGTGTTGGGGGAATGTGTATTGTTGGTATCCATTTTTCTCTCCAATAAAAATAGCCTACGGGGTTTAATCCGAAGGCTTTGAAAAAAATCAATTAAAATTGGGAAAATGTAGAATAACGTGAGTTCGATATATGAATATAGTTCTTGTAGGTTGGGTAGAACGGATAGCAAAGGTAAACGTTATTATATCCATGGTCCCTATTTTGCCAGTAGACACGTCTCCGAAAGATAACGAGTGAAACCCAACGCATTCTCATAACCATAGCGTCTGAGTCGTTGGGTTTCGCTATCTCTATTTACACCAATGACACATCGAAAATCGGAAATCTGCTTCGTAAAAACCGGCGGATTCTTGGTCTTTACCGCTCTACCCGGGTCCCCATAGTGAACAGCGTATGGGGCCTACGGTCCCCCGCCATTTTTTATTATTGAACTCACGTTAGAATAAATTATGTGGAGATGAAAATAATGATATTAGGATGTCCAGTACCCATCGAATTTGTCAGTGGAGAAAATCAGGCTCTGCAAAAGAACTGGCACCAGGTAAGTTTTCAGGACTCGTCTGGTGCCAGTTCGGTAATCGGTTTTATTCTTCTGAGTTTTGTTCTTCAAGTTCAGGACGTGCGAGAATCCATTCTTGGAATGCTGCCATATCCGCAAAAAACGAACGCATGAGAGCAAATTCACCAGGAGATGCGACAGCACACCGCAGCAGTCCCTCTTGTTCCCCGTGTGTCTCTAAGCGTTCGCGCCAAACCTCTTGAAACACATTATTATCCTCTGTCATGAATATAGAAGACAAGCCGATTTGCACGATTTGGGTGGACAAGCCAGATATTTCGGAATCATTTTCCATCAAGGGTTCAATTAGGTGTGTCTGCTGGAGTTGGTTGAGTTCCTTCATGTTATCAAGCGGGTCTTGAACTGTGATTCCCCACTCACGAACAACAAAGTAGTAGTTCAGCCAGGTCTGTAATTCTTCATCGCTTTTATCTGCTCCGAGGGTCGCTTTGATTCTGGAAAGCGCAACGGTTCTCATATTTTCTGTCGGCATTGCGTCAACGTACGCCATAAAGTTTTCGTAGTCCTGTCCTTCTTGCGTTTTTAGATAGGTGAGATACGGTTCGCTTGATAAGAGACTTTCTAAGTTGTTTGGGCTTTGAGATGTGTTTGTTTCCCCTGCGGTTTCAAGAAGTTGTGACAGCAGTGTTTCTTGGTCTTCAGTCAGCGGTTCGCGGGCGGACGCTTCCAATGAGCGTTGATGTTGCGCTTGTTGCGCATGTATCTGATCCATCTCCTCCATCATATTAGTAAACCATGGAACCACAAAGACTACCCCAAAGACTACCCCACCGACGAGCAGCACAACGCCTATACCGATAAGAATCAGAAATATTGGCTTTTTCATCTCATGCTCCTTTTTTTGGTATTTATCCTTATCATAGCATTTTTCAAAGCGAATTGCAACCTTTTAACCGAGTATGGGCAGAGCCATTCAGTTCTCCCTTAATTTTGGTTTTCCGCTGATGGGCTCTTCGCAGTAGGAGGGACCTCCCAGTCGCGACTCTTTTTCTAAAATCGACAAAAAACCTAAAACTGAATGGATCTGAAGCATGGGTGTGTAAAGTTTTTGGCATTATTAAATGCCCCAAACTGTTCCGATGCTTTGTGGGAGGGGTTTGTAACCCTGATATTGGAATGCCAAGGTTTCCCCTGTGGGGCGACATGTGTATCGTGTAGTGTAAATTCTCAACTTAACTTTTGACAAATATTTACATACCCACTGAGCATCGCGCTTCAATCAAAATTCATAGATGAGTCCGGTAGAAAAAGTAAAACGAAACTGAGGAATCTCAAAATACTCATTGATTTCAAAACCCAGTTCCTCCGTGTCCTCCTCAAATTCCACTGCTTCGAGTTCATCCACAAGTTTATCGGCTAAACGGAACCTTGTTGTGTTTTTCCTGTTATAGACATTCCAAATTTCGGTATATGCTGTCACAGGGAGTCCCCACCACTTTCTTTTCTCACTAAAACGGAGATCCAAGCGGTGATACGCTGGAAACTCTGTCGTAAAAATCGCACCTGCAACATCAGAGATGAGTGGATGCATCCCTGCCGTCACAGGGTCCTGAACTGTAATGAGGTTACTTAACGGAACTGCGGTGGTGCCACTGGAATATTGCCATTTCGCACCAATCTCTGTTTTCGTTGTTGGACTGTAGTTGGCGACGATGCTGACAATATGTGTGTTATCAAAGAGAAACGGCTTATAAATAGCGTCCGGTGTCTCACGCCGTTCGATGTGGGTATAGGCATAGGATACCCATCCGAAGAACTTTTCGCTAACACGGTGTCGCAGGAATATTTCTGCGCCACTCGCAAACCCTGTTCCTTGGTTCAGGTACGGCGTTGTTGTAGCAGCGTCCGGGTCATCAAAGAGTGCTTCAAGATTAACGGATCGCGTGACTAATCTTTGCATGTCTTTGTAATAGAGCGCGAGCTTGAGTTCCGTTTGTGGGGAAAGTTCGTGTTCTAATTCCATAATATAGTGCTCGGTTAGGCTTGGTTTTAGGTCTCGATTGCCATCTACCTTAAGTACCTGGTACGCTAAGGGACTCTGTTCGTATCTGCCATAAGCAAACCGAAGCGTGGAAGTCGATGGCAGTGTGAGGCTGAGACTCCCGCGCGGCTGAATTGAAAGTTCTTCCGTCAGATTGAGATAATCAAATCGTATCCCAAGTGCGATGGACAGAAACGATAGCGGATCATATCGTGCCTGTAGATACCCCTCTGCACGCCGAAACGTGAAATTAAATTCGTCAAGTTTCTGCGTCCATGAGGGTTCCTCGTCAGTATTAAGATCTATGTTTTCTGTAGAAGAGGTATGCGTAAGGCTCTTGGCTGGGGTAAAGGCGACGAGGAACCCCGGTTCAAATTGAAGTGTAGGTGTTAATTTGTAGGAAACGTCTTCGCGAAGCATATACGTCGGGGTGTTAACCTTGACATCATAGATGAATTCTTCATTCTCGGGCTTGTCGTCTTGGCTTGAGGTGCCACCGAGATGAATATTGAGAAAACTATGAGAACGCGTCAGTGAAAGATGAGATGTAAGTTTGTCCGTAAAAATAGAACGGAGATGGATGCCTTCTGCCTCAAACCCGTTTTTGAAATAGAAGGAAGAATCAGTGGTTTCTTCGTCATCTTCTGATCCAAAATTGGAAAAATCGAAATGGTCTGTCGCTCCCAGCGCATTGAGCGTGAGGTGATGCTTTTCCGTAAGTTCATAAGCAAATTTAAGTTGATAGTCCGACCACGTAGGAAATGTCCAATCAAAGAAAAGTCCGAGTATGAGATTGTGGATGGTGAACCGTCCAGCGAGGGACGCGTAACCTTTGTCCCCAATCTGGGTTTCAAGGAACCCAGAGGGCGATATAATATTCAGGTTAAGCGCACCTGACCATACTTTTTTGGCGCGTTCGCGCGAACGGATGTCAATAACCGATTGTGAATCTAACCCGAACTCAGCACCGTACCCACCGGCGTAGATTCGGATGTCCTCAATGCTATCTGAGTTAATCGTTGAGAAGAGTCCACCATAGTGGAACGGATAGCCGAGTGGTGTTCTATCCAGATAGAGGAGCGTTTCCCCTGGCGCACTGCCCCGGATATAGAGGATACCAAAGAGATCATTGGGGATACCGATGCTTGGCAGCGTTGTCAGCCCTTTAAGCGCGTCGCGCCCTGTACCGGGAATCCGGATCAACTCACTGCCTCGAATCTCCTTACGACTAATCGTCGGTGGAAGGCGTTGCCCTTCTACAACAACTGTTTCGAGTCTGACCGCTGCACCGAGATAGATTTTCACCTGTGTGGTGTCGCCTGCTGTTACCTGTATTTTTGTAGTAGCAGGTGTCTTGGACGTTTCGTGGGTGATTGATAGGGTATAAATGCCAGGGGCGATACCTATAAACTGAAAGTTTCCCGAGGCATCTGTTTTGCCAGACACGTCGATTTCGATGAAGCGGACCTCGGCATCAGCGAGAGTTTTCCCTGTCGTTTGACTGTAGACGTGCCCATCAATATCCCCGCTATCGGTGGCATTGACAAACGGCACCTCCGCACCGGGGTAAAGTCTGCCTCTGAGTGTCTCGCCCGGGCGAATTTGAATTGAGACCTCAGTGGGTGTACTGTAAGAAGGATGGGATATGCTGAGTGTATATGTTCCAACAGGAATGTCAGTAAGTTGGAAGGTTCCATCCGAACCGGTTTTTTGATATTGCTCGGTTTCAATAATACCAACCTCTGCTCCAACAAGTGGTGCGTCAGTATCGGACTGGTAGACAGTTACCTCTAGATCGCCTGTGCGTGGGAAAATCCGCTGCCAGATGCTTCTTTTGGTTTTAGGATTCTCATCTTTTTCAGTATCATCAGTTTCAGCTTGGGAAATAAACGGTGTCATAAGCAGGGCAAACAGGATTAGACATAAGCGGAATTTCATGGAGAAGTTCAACCTCCGTTGGAATCTGAGTTTTCTAAATCAATGCTAAATTAGATGTTCCCCTTGACGAGGATTGAATTTCAAAGTGTGGTCATAAAAAACTCGCCCATAAGAGACTTATAGACGAGTTAAAAACGAACCTATTGCATCTGTCTCATTTGAGGCATCATTTGAGACATTATTCCAAACATTTCCGCGAGCTGCTTGAAGTCGCCGAGGTTAAGCAGCAGGTTCGCATCAATACCATTGCCTTTCGCTTTAGCAGCAAAACCGAGGCTGTAGTTATCTGGTAAAGACGTGATCAAGGTTGAAAACAGTTGTAGTGATGGAATGGTCTCTCCCATCAACTGTAACATACTTTTAAGTGCGACAATTGGGGAAATCGCCAGAAGGACGTTGTTGTCGGTCCCCAAGCTATCAACGAGTTTCTGATAACTCAGATGTTCAGAAAACCTATCTCCGATCCCTGCTTTTCTATCGAGAGCCATTATAATTGATTCTGGACTGGTTCCCATTGTGAAAAGGAGTTGACCTTCGGTAAACGCGTAATACCAGTGCCATTCCGTAGGCATCAAATCGGTAGGCATCAAATCGTTAGCTTCGGGAAACTCCGCAGGAAGATCTACTTTGAAATTAGGAAAGATATAACTTTTAATCTCAACACGATTGTGCATTATTGACTTACTCTGGTAAGCTTCTGTATAGTTGAGTTTTTTGAGAATCGTTTCGTCCAAATAGGTTTTCGCGCTTTCTTCATCTTTCAGTTCATAAATGAACAGATACTGAGGTAAAAGGGTATCCCCGAAACTGAGAGAGAAACTCCATCGGTCTGCCAGAGATTCATAAAAATGTTTTACTTGTTCAAGGAGTTCCTTTCGCTGGGCTTGCACTTCTGGATTACCTTTTGGAAAAAAACTAAACCAGGATGTGCTTATCTCAGTTAGAAACTTTGGACTCCCTTGAAAAGCACCATTTATAATAGTTCTATCTGGTAGTTCACCGAGGAAACCCAGTTCGTCAGACACCTCTTCAAAAACTTCCAGAAATTCACTACCACTTTTGAATTTCAGGAACGGCTTGATTTGGACATCGGTTCCCTCCATTTGAAGTCGGACACTTGCATATCGCACCTGCCTGATAAATGTGATCCCTCCTTCAGATATACCTTTAAGGAATGGCGCAATATCGTTATCTTCATCGGCATCTTCAAGGTTATCTATCACCACCTCCAATTCTTCCTCAAGCGATCTATTGAGGGTTGCGATAGCTGATTCAACATCGAAGTAAACCGCCAATTGATCGTCGTCTTCCGAAATATCGGCAAAGAAAGAGATATAATCGGGGTTCTTTGTGACAGTTTTCATCGTTCCCTTATAGATGTCAATAACGTTTTCACAGACCTCACGCTGGTCTGAGAAAACAAGCATATCCCCCAAAATAGCGATATACTCGTCATCTCCGCTGTCATTCCAGTAGGTTACCTCTTTATATTGCGCGCGTTCATCTACTTGTGTTACCCTTTCAAGCATCTGTTTCATTGCTTCAGGGTCTGTTAGATGCGCGAGTACGGAGAGTTGTAGGGGGTTCACACTGGTAAGAAAGATTGCAAAATCTTGGCTCAAATCCAATCCGACTTCTTCAAAATCGACTGAACTCTCAAATAGAGTCTTGAAGGTATTTGACAAAGTTTTTGCAACTACATCGGGGGCTTCTGTTTGAGGTGAGAGTTCTGCTACCAACGTGTTAATTCTGCTGTCCAATTCAAGCAAGTTGGGACAGTAAATGAGTCCTAAAGTTTTTTCCGGAATTAGATGCAGAACACTGTCGTTTGGAACAGGAACCGGTGTGCTTTCTGATTTATGCGGAGGTGAATCCGTCGCGAGATCAGCCTCTGCGATACTCAGACTAACGAATAGAAGCGTTGTCATAAGTGTCAACGCGGTGATGGATAAGGGTAAACATTTCTTAATCATTATGATTTCTCCTTAGGTATATTAAGCCTATGGACTTATTCACTCTGGATTTAGACGTTAATTTTAACGTGAGTTCAGTGTAAATCCTGTTTATTTGTCTGGATGCTCTGTTTTCTTTTCAGACTCCTTTTCCACTTTCAAGGGTGCCTGAATCCATTTTTCAAATGCTGCTGTGTCCTCAAAAAATGAACGCGTGAGGGCGAATTCAGCGGGGGTTGCGATTGCACACCGCAGCAATCCTTCCAATGAACCGTATTTTTCTAAACGCTCGTGCCATACATCGTGAAAGACCTCAGTATGCATCTGACCTCTAAGATTGGTAACCATCGCCATCTGCGTCAGTTCTGACATGTGCGAAAACAGTTCTGTTAGTGGGTAGATTGCCATCAGCGGTTCCATCAAGTGTTTGGTTTGGAATGCGATAAGTGCATTCATTTCATCTAAAATGTCCGGCTCCTTCACCAACAGCAAACGGAGTTTGAAGTAGTAATCTGTGCAAATTGACAGTGCCTCCGCTTTTGTTTTTGGCGGTAATGCTTCTTTAAAAGAAAACAGCATAGCAGTTTGCTGCTTCGGGGTCGGCATCGTCGCAACATAAACAGGAAAATCTGTGTATTCCTTTCCAACTTCCGCTTTCAGATAAGCCAAGTACGGTACGCTGGATAAGGTTTCGTCGAGCGTGCCGGTGTGCTGAAGGAGTTCGCTCAGCAGTTCTTGCTGTGTTTCGGTCAAAGGCTTGCTGACTAATGCCTTTAGTGCCTTTTCGCGCTTTTTGTGATGCGCCATGACATCTTCCATACCCTTCATCATTTCACCTACTAATTCATTTTCTGTCTCCCCTGCTGGTTCATTTTCTTCCGCGCTCTCAAGAGCGTTATTGAAGCAGAAACAGAGAAACAATAGGAGCAGGGTAATGCATTTTATGGAAGTGACATTTGCATTTTGCCTCATGGCTGGACCTCCGGTGGTAAAGGTTGTGGAGGGATTTGGCGCGGATTGGGTTTCAATCGTGGTCCCTCTGTCGGTTGTTTAGAAAACCATTCTTCTATTTCAGTAGGTGAATTAAAACGTTCCAAAAGCCAGTTTGCTGCCGCCTTATCCGTTTCAAGCAGACGCAACAAGCCGGCATCCGTCCCTTGTTGAGATAACATCTCTTTGATAGAATTGATTCGCTCTACCGACATCGGTGAAGGTAGAGCCGCTTCAGGTTTCTCTGTTGCAGCCACGCTGTTTTCGTTTGGACGGGTGGATGGCGGCTCAGTTAATTCCAGAGCGGATGTTGTGGCTTGAGGTTTTGGTGTCTGCGTTCCTGTGCCTTGCGTTTCAGTTTCCGTAAGCGTCGGTAGAAATGTAGACATATCTTCTGGAATAGTATACTGGATGTTTTCCAATTCTCCTGCGACCAGAATTTGTTGCGTCAACCAGTCCATCTGTTGACCCATCTCGCCTTTAAAGTTAGCAAGTGCCCAGAATTGGAAATCCTGCTTCTTTGCGAGGTCCATCACAACAGCAAGCATTACTTTTTGAAAGTCGCCGGGTGTCGCAGCCACTATTTCATGAATTCGTGCCGCCATTTCGGCTTCATAATCTTCAGGCTCGCCTTCAGGAAAATGTCTGCGGAAACCCGATTGTGTAATTTCTTCCCAATCGATTTTCGGAGCATCTTCACCCATGAGAACCTCTATGTATTCTTGGAGATTGAAATCAGGAAATTCACCCTCCTCTAAACCTTCCATTTTTTCCTCCATGAACTTCATACCAGCCTCAACTCGGGCTGAGAACCCTGGACCCAAAGCCTCTTTAATGCGTTCAGGGTCCTTTGAACGCAGTGCCGCTACGCCTCCATATCTATGTTATCTATGTTCGGCATAGATGCTTGAGGGGTCGCATCAGTGCCATGCGAACGGGTTGCGTTCTCGGTTTGGAACATATTGGTCGGGTTGACACTTTCCTGAGCAGATTCCGTTTCAACGGGTGCTTCGGTTTGCGGACTTGGTGCGCGTAAATACGCCACCGCAATAAGAAGGACGAAGCATAAACTCATACTAATAGGAAACAGACGATTTTTCATGAGAGACCTCCTGTGTCTTCAATATCATGGAACATTAATTGTTTTCGTTTTCAAGCGAGACGTGAAACATCCCGCGCTGTTCGGTGGCAATATAAAGTTTGTCGTTGTTGATAACGAAGGAGATGACACGATCTGGAACCTCTGGTAGGATTTGTTCCCATCTGCTTCGGTTATTCAATTGATAGACACCTTTATCACCAGCACCGTAAATCGCCGCGTCTGCTACAGCGATTCGATCTATAGCGACGTGTGCACCTTCCTTATCAGTAATTGCGCGCCAGTGTTCACCGTCTACTGAAGTCAAGACTCCTGTGTCTGTTGCGACGTATACCGTTGAAC
>JAKZUG010000126.1:0-13351 GCA_047516705.1 Candidatus Poribacteria bacterium
CATTCTTCAACATTTGTCTATTCTTCAGCCCGAACCGCAATTTTAATGGCTGTTTCGCCGTTAATACGATAGCCACCGTCAAGTGCTTTAAAACCGTCTTCGACCTGTGAAAGTGGCAGCTGGTGACTAATCATGTCGGCAAAGGGCAGTCCGCTCTGTTCAAGGAGCGGTAAACCGCGAACGAAGTGTTCGTAGCTGCTCCCCCAGATTGCTTCGACCCGAAGGTTTTTACGCATCAGTAACTGGTTAATGTTGAAGTCAATTGAACCCATATCCACGAAGTGACCGACCTCAACAAAAGTGCCGCTGCGTCGGGTGTAACCCAATCCTTCTGGCGTAGCCGGGAGAAAACCTGCACATTCAAAAACAACGTCCGCACCTTCTTTGCGCGGCGTTTCCGCTTTCACAAGTTCCGTCCGCTCCTCAACAGAGGTGACCTTTTCAATATCAATCGTTACGTCCGCACCAAGCCGTTTCGCAAGTTCCAACCGTCCGGCGGGTCCACCGACCATGATCGCTTTCGCAGCACCGCTCAATTTCGCGCACGCAAGCGTTACGAGTCCAATAGCACCCGAACCTTGCACAACGACGGTATCACCAAGCTTTATTTCACCTCGCATCGCGGCATGAACACCAACAGTGAAAGGCTCTGTTAACACTGCAATCTCAGGAGAAGCTTCGGTCTTCATAAAACAGGTATTCGGATAAGTAAGATACATATAGTCGGCGAACCCACCCCGAAAATGTGGTGCCTCGTCGGGCTCCCACTGGAACCCGTAACCACCGTAATTTGTTCCCGGCGCGAAGATAAGCCGATCGCCTTCCTTAATCGGCTTACCGACATAATCGGTTTCCACACCCTCACCAAGTGCCTCAATAATGCCGACGTTTTCATGTCCCAACAGAATCTCACGTTGAAACCCCTTCTGCCAGTTATGCAGATCCGTCCCACAGATACCTGCTAACTCTTGACGGAGCAGTATCGTATTAGGCGCAGGTTCGGGGACCGGGTACTCACGAATTTCAAAATCCTTGCCGTGTGCGACCACGGCTCTCCCTGTCCGACTCATATATCTCTCCTTAGGTTGATTTTGTCGGGGTACACTTTCTTAGCGCGCCCCATTTGACTATATTCAGACATACCTCCGCTTCTTTCGCGAGATAAGCACAATCGCTATAACAGCAACGATCAGAATTTGCCACCAGTACGCCTCAAAGATTTCCCAGAACAGGTTAAACCCAATCCAGAGCAGAACTTCAATCCCCGCGATCATCGCTGTTTTGTTCCACGGGAAGTCCGCACTGTACTGTTTTTTCAGCCGGTCAGCGTACACCCACGAAACAACTAAAGTGCCAGCAACAGCCACGAAAAATAGGAGATTGACAAGTCCTTGGATGCCGTTTAAGATGCCTAACATAAGAATTTCACTCCTTATTAAGTTTTACTTGCTACTATAGAGACATATCGACGCAAAAAGATAGCAAAAACTGTCTACACACCTATTTTGTTTTCTCACACTTCGCGCTGAATTCGCTCAGGGCAACTATAGACCGCCATACTCTGTCCGCGCATGAAACCGATTAACGTCAGGTTCCCTTCCTGCGCGAGGTCAACCGCAAGTGTAGACGCGGCGGAAACGGCAACGATAACTGGAATGCGAGCAAAGAGTGCCTTCTGGACAATCTCAAAACTGGAGCGACCGCTCACCATCAAAATGTGTCGCTCAAGTGGCACCAAGCCAGACAGCAATGCCTGACCAATAACCTTATCCACAGCGTTGTGTCTCCCGATATCCTCTCTAACAATCAGGAGTTCTCCTGTCTCATCAAATAACCCGGCAGCGTGAAGCCCGCCCGTCTTTTCAAAAACCGGTTGTGCGGTCCTTAATCGGTCGTTGAGCTGATAGAGTACCTCTTGATTTATATGGAATCCCGAATTCAGCGAAGCTATCTGCTGCCGAACAGATTCAATCGTCATCTTGCCACAGAGTCCGCAGCTTGCATTCGCGTGAAAGTTGCGCTGCCATCCGGATTGTGTATCAAGATCCAATTCTTCCGTGAGTCGAACGTTAACAATGTTTTGTAGCGACGATAAACTGGAATCCTGCGTCTCAGAAACCTCTTCATCGCAGTATGTGATCACTTCGATGTCATCGCCGGAAGTTATGAGACTTTCCGTATAAAGAAAACCCGCTGCGAGTTCAAAATCATGTCCTGGGGTTCGCATCAGGACGATTAAACTCTGTTGGTCCACCCGGATCTCAAGCGGTTCTTCAACAACCAATTCATCTTCAACCTGGATAGGTTCGGCATCTGCCCAGCGTGTAATAAGTTTTGTAGATGTCGGTTGCATGGTTTTAAGACCGCACACGCCCGCGAACAGGTTTCATCTGACATTCATACGTGCTAAACTGTTGTTGGTCGCTATCCATATACTGTCGTTCGCCACGACGAGTGATTGTATTACTAATTCACCCGTGACTATTCGAGGTGTCGTTGTATCTTCCCATTCACCAGAACGTGTGTGATGCGTATAAAAAGAACCGTTTGTCGCTATCCACAGCACCAAAGGAGTAGGGGGTTCCGGCGGTTGAACTTCTACTAAAGCTTCTGTTTCAGGAGAAGGCTCGGATGTTAGCGGATCCGGTGTTTCTACAGGCAATTCCGCGTTCTCTTCTGTGACTATTGGCGAATTGTCCAGAGCCCCTCTGATATATATATTCCTTAAGTTGCTCTCATCCTCTATTCCGGTATCGAGGGTCGTCAAATTACCATTCCCTCCATCCAAATCTGCCCGGAAATAACCATTGGTTTTTTCACCAGCATTGAACCACGTAAAAAGCATCTGATCGTCTGCCGTATCAAAGCCAACAATCGTCGTGCCTTCTCGGATTTCAGTAGAACGATAGGAACCCCATTCCTCGGTTTCACGATCGAATGTTACGATGTCTCCTTTTGCCGAGGCACCCCAAACGGTTGTAGGCATCAACAACAAGGTCTCAATGTCATCTGCGGGGATGAAACTTTGTTGTCTGTTGTAAACAAACAAGGGATCAACCGTACCCCGAATTTTACGAACAACGCCGCCATCGGTAGCAAACCATATCTCAGCGTCATCCACCTTGATGTCCTTGACCCAGGCAGGGAACCCATCGGTTGGCGTGTAGGTCTCCTGGATTTCGCCGGTCAACTTGTTGTAATGGATCGCACCTTGAGAACGCGTGCCAATCCACACCTCTTCTGAGTTCACCGCAATGGCTCTTACATCTGGAACCTCTTCCGTCGAACTGTTAATCAGGTGCGGCACGTGTGCAATCGGTATCCAGTTATTGAAGGCAGTCTCAAATAGCATTACACCGTTCGGTGTACCCACCCATAACCGCGTACCATCAGTAGCGATGGCTTGGATATGGTTGTCAGGGAGACCATCTGCCACTGTGTAGACCTTCCATCGGGTTTGATCCAAAATCTGTTTTGCGCGTTCCCTTATCGTTTCATCTACGCTCATATCGTGAACCTGAGATGCTTCATTCCGAGCTTCTGCGGATCTACCCAGTTTCAAGTTGACTTCAGCACGGATAAGGCGTGCCTCATAAACCCATTCGCTCACTGGATAACGCATAACAAATCCTTGCAAAGTATGGAGCGCATTTTCCAACTGACCGGTTTTTGCTTTCAGTTTTCCAATTAGGAACAACGCCTTTTCATGTGACAACATGCCCGGGTACCGTTGGGTTGCCGATTCAAGGATAGGCAGTCCCTCGTCATAGTGCTCTAATTCCTCAACGAGTAGGAATCCGGTGATATAACTCAACTCCGGTACAGATACGTGTTCAGGATAATACTTCAGAATCAGTTGATAGTTATCTACGGCTTCCGCATAAGCCTCGTTGGCGAGGGCAGTGTTTCCAAGTTCCTGAAGATGTGGCACCAAGTCAAAATTCGCTGCATCAAGGATTGCCACAGAACGGAAACGTTCCAACGCTTTCGCATTATCGCCATTTGCCTTGTGAAGTAAACCGAGTTGATAATGCGCAGCCGGATATCTCGGAAATTCTTCAATAGCCGCTTCGAAGCGTCCCTTCGCATTTTCTGGCATCTTTAATTCCAATAGTACAAGCCCATTCCGATAATACCTCGCAGCAGTCCGATCCGGCACGTTTGCTATGTCCGACGTAAAGCTAAGAGTAGCCCCGGCAAATGGCATCCGTAGCACCTGTCCCTCATACTCAATTTCAAAATGGGTTTCGGTAGAACCGCGCCAAGTACCGGTGAACCTATCTCCATTTTCCTTATCGACGGTGAGGTATTGCTGGCTATAGGCAAGGTGTTGGTAGAACAACAACCCGGTAAACGCTATTAAGGCAAATAGGCGGTGAGTCTTTTGTATTTTTGTATGTGTCTGTTTTACGAACTTCTGGTACAACATAATTTACCTTCAAATCTGAGTTAATAGATTAACGGTTATAATATCAGAAACGTCCGGAAATGTCAAGAGTGTTTGGCAATTCTGCTGTAGGAGCGAACTCCCGGTCGCGACCGCCCTTGATCGCTGACCGATAACTACTGACTGCTAAAAACTGATAACCGATAACTGAATACCATTCATTCCTCTGACAACCGATAACTGATAACTGATAACTGAATACCTCTGTCTTGATACCAATACCACTATCGGCTATAATACGCACTATGAACAAAACCGACCTCCCAATTACAGAGTTAAAGGCAACATTTCACGACGCGATCACAACGGGTCCGGTGGTGATTGTGGCACCAACCGGCAGCGGAAAATCGACACAAATTCCGCCTTGGTGTGCCGAACTATCAGACGCACCTGTACTTGTCGTGGAACCGAGGCGCGTCGCATGCCGTTCACTTGCACGATGGGTGGCACAACAACTCGGCGAACCGCTGGGACATTCGGTTGGCTACACGGTGCGCTTTGAAGATGTCAGTTCTGATGCCTTAACCCGTATCCGTTTCGTCACACCCGGCATCGCTTTGCGATATGCCGCGGGACCGGAATTGGTTCAGTATGGCACTATCATTTTGGACGAATTCCATGAACGCGGTGTGGAAACAGACCTCTTTCTCGCTATCAGCCGAAAGAAGCAACGCGACGCTCGGCTTATTATCATGTCTGCTACGATAGATGCGCAACAACTCGCCCGGTTTGTTGGGGGACAGGTGCTTCGCGCAGAAGGGCGCGTCTATCCCGTCGAAGTACAGTACCTTGGTGGGTCAGTGGTCCCTACATCTCATAGCTTAGTAGAACGCGTCGAAAAAGGGATTAACCGCGCCCTCAAAGAAACCGAGGGGAATATCTTGGTGTTCCTACCGGGAAAGGGTGAGATTAACGCATGCCATGACGCGCTTCGCAAGATACGACATCTCGACGTTATCCCGCTACACGGCGATCTACCACCCGACGCACAGGACAAAGCATTTGACACACAATCCCAACGCCGCCGAGTCATTCTTGCGACCAACGTCGCCGAGACATCAATCACGCTCCCCGGTATTACTGCCGTTGTGGATACCGGTTTAGTCCGTCAACGTATCCATCAAAACCGACGTATCGTCCTTGCGCTATGTCCCATTTCGCAAGCCTCAGCCGAACAACGCCGCGGACGCGCGGGTCGCCTCGGACCGGGAACCTGTTATAGACTTTGGGAGGAACGCGGTCAACTTGAACAGGAAACCCCACCGGAGATTCGGCGAGAGGACTTGACGCAATTCGTGCTCACTGTTGCTTCAACCGGTTATCGTCCGCAAGATTTGACATTTCTCGATGTACCTCCCGACTTCGCCGTGGAACGGGCACAAACTGCCCTAAAAAGTTGGGGTGTTCTTTCAGACGATGGCATGCTCACAGCAGAAGGCGCGAAAATCTGTGCCTTACCCGTCAATCCACTTCACGCACGATTATTGGTAAAAGCACCACCTTCTCTTCGACGCGATTTGATTGATCTGATTGCGACGTTGGAGCGCCCTGCCCCTTTATGGCAGCGTATCGACCGCGTGCCAACTGAACAGCAAGACACGGTTCGCGAAGCCCGCCAAAAAGAACTTTTCCGCGACGGATGTGATGCTACGACGGCAATCCGAACATTGCGCTGCGGCGACGAAAAACGACATCATCTCCATAAAACTGCCCTTGCTGAATGCCGCAGAATCGCGACGCAGCTGAGAGATTTCTTTGAGTTACCGCCTGTGATGAAAGACAACGCGCCTCCACAACCTGACCGTGACGCAGTGATCGCTTATCTTTTACGTGAATCGAGTACCTGCGCTTACGTCCGGAGACGAAGAGGTAAAGGATGGGGAAATGGACAGGAAGAGGTTTTACTCGATTCCGATTCCCTCCTACCCGAAGAACGGCACGCTGCCTTGATTTTGGAGACCGTCGGTATCGCCAAAGGCACGCGCGTGCAATTGATGGGACGGACTGCCATACCATGCGCTTTTGACGATTTAGTCAACGCGGGGATCGGAACGACTCAACTCACTGCTCCGAGGCTGGAAGGCGAAGACATCGTCGCAGAGGTGGTAACTGAATATGCAGGTAGGGAAATCGGGCGCGCACGTCAACCACTGAATGGTGCTATGCTCAGAGAGGCGTTGGCATCCCTTATCCTTTCTGGTTCCCTATTCCCGGAAGTCGGCGAGCAACTCACCCGAGCGATTGATGCTTGGAAACTTCACTGCACTCTCAACCCTGATATGGAGACATCGGAAACAGTGGATTTGACTCCGCACACATGGTTAGCTTCACGGCTCAATGTCTTAGGTGTAAAGGTCACTGAGGACTGGCAACTCCTCTCGCCAGACGATCTCGTCTTTACAGAGATAGACGCTGGCACTATCGCTGAAATTGAGGCACAGTATCCCAAAGAATTCTCTGTCAACGGTGCTAAATTCAACGTAAAATACGACCCGCCCCAAAAATTGGTCACCTTACAATGGCAGCGCGGCATTCGTCAACCGACATTGAGTACAGTACTACTGCCGCGCTGGAATAATTGGAAGGTGCAACTTGACCTCCGCGGGCAGGTGCGGACGGTTCGCCCCTAATCTGCTTTGATTTGACCCCACACAGTCGTTAACAACTCTTCCGAAGGGGAAACATCTAAAGCTGTCGGATCGAACCAATCCGCGTCAGAATTATCTCCTTCATGTGTAAGCTGCACGGGTCTACTATCGCTCATATCAGTTTTGAATAGTTGGAAAAACACTTGATCCGGTCGCATGACTACATCCGTGTAAATAAGTTCATCGCCATGTAGAGACCACGTCGGTGCCATGGCGACCGCCGCTTCATCTTTGATAATTTGATGAAGTCCCGTACCATCGCGATTCACAATAAATATGCTCGCCTCTGTCCATTCAAGTAAACCTTGATTGAACGCCCCATCAATTTTTGAAAAGGCGATTTTGTTACCCCGCGGGGACCATACTGGATATATTATCCACGGCATTTTATTTGAGAGCAGCGCCTTTTTGGTACGGTTCCTGAGGTTAAAAACGCCGAGGGGTGAACGGTCAACGTTGAAAGCGGAAAAGGCTACCTCGCGACCATTCGGCGACCAACTCGGCATAAACCCATCAGCCAACCTCTCAACAAATCTGCCTCTTGTTGTCGCTGTGTAGATAGTAGCGTTCCTCCCCTCTCCCTCTTCGTACGCAATCTTTCTACCATCAGGCGACCAACTCGGATTCGACCTATATTCTCTGCTTCCGAACACCCTTCGGACATCGCTGCCATCTGAATCCATAACGTACAAATCAGACGGTCCATCCCGATCAGAGACAAACAAAATTTGCTCTCCGTCGGGTGACCAGACCGGATCAGAGTCCGATGCATTGTCGCGGCTCAAGTTAATCTGATCGCTTCCATCAGGATTCATAATATAGATTTTGGAATTGCCATCCCGGGTTGACGTAAACACTATCTTCCCGGTGGTTGGTGCTTTCGCCCAGACGGCAGAAATACTAACGAACAAAAGCAATACGCTGATGGTGTAACTGAATATAGTAAACTTTGTGTAACTTCGCGCTCTTGAAGAAAAAAGAATAGATCTCCGTTTCATCGGCTATGCCTCCATTATACGTTAGTTTTGGTTTTTAATTTTGCCCCACGGCACCAGGTGGGACTGAGATCGAGGTTCAACAGATAGAACCGCTGGATCAAACCAATCTGAACTATAGTTGCTCCCAGCGTGTGTGATTTGTTCCGAAACAAGATTCCATCATAGTACCCAAACCTAAAGGGTTGGGCTTGTGCTTCATCGCAGTTCGCCTTCCGAGGAAGGTCTTACGTCTGCTCCACAGGGACAGCTAAGCCTGCCCGTAAGATATTGATAGCAGCGTTTATGTCTCTATCGTGGTGAGAGCCACATTCAGGGCATGTCCACTGTCTATCCTTGAGAGAAAGATTTTTGTTATGGTTTCCACAATCGGAACACGGTTTGGTTGTCGCAGTCCATCGACCAACTTGACGGAACTCACGATTATGTTTAGAACACTTAAATCTCAATATCTCAACAAACTGCCCGAAGGAAAGATCGGAGACTTTGCGTCCCCAAAGCCGTTTCATGCCGTCAAGATTCAAAGTTTCTGTCACTATGACATCAAACCTTCGGCACAAGTCCGTGGCGAGTTTCCAATGCCAATCTTTGCGTTGGTTGGCAATATGCCGATACAACCGTGCGAGGTGGCGGACAGCACGCCACCAATTGTTAGAACCTTTGACTTTACGAGAAAGACTTTTGTTGAGTTTTCGGAGTTCCTTCAAGGACTGTTTCAGAAATTGTGGCGATTGTATCTTCTCACCCATGTTCAACGTCAAAAATGCGTCTTTCATGCCAAAGTCCGCCCCAACGCTTTCACCTGTTGTCGGCAGCACTTCAAGGGTGGTCGCATGCGTTGTGATACACAGCCAATAGTCACCACAGGCATCACGCTTGATAGTGATATATCTTATATCGCCCGTCCATTCACGGTGTTTGAAAAAGGTAAATGGCACGCTATCAAATTGCCACTTACGCGTCTCAGGATTCCATTTACGGAAAGTCAACGTGATACGATTGTCTTTGAGTTTCCAGCCAGCGATACCTGGGTAGGTAATAGATTTGAACTTATGCCGCTTTTTGATCTTCGGTCTACCACCTATCTTATCAAAAAAACGTTGATACGCTTTGTCAATGCGTTTCAGTTCCTGTTGGATCGCTTGACTCGGCAACGCTTTCCAATGGGGGTGTGTCGTCCGTTTCAACGCTTTCAAGTGTGCATCCATAGCATTATAGTTCGCATACGGCAAGCCATCTTTATATCGCTGACGCTGCCACTCATGGAAATATACATGCACTTGCCACATATCGTCAAGCATGTTCCCGATACGGATCACATTCGATTGATGTTGAAACTCATATTTGAAAGTTCTCATGGTATATCGCGCATCGTGCGTTTATCCCCTTCTCAGTGGGAGGAAACCAGCACATTACCAAGCGGTAATGCTGAGAAGGCTGGTTTCCAACACGATACTATAATTATACTATATTTAGACTGAATGTCAAACCTATTTTTCAAAGGTTTGGTCTAATTCAATAGGGCGGTGTCTACATCCCAAACCTAAAGGATTGGGTTTTGACACCGAAATCTGATAAAGTGATTTTGAAGAGATGACGTTCTTTTCCAGCGAGTTGACTATAGATCAGTCCATTGTTCCACGGTGCCCATGCTGGATCGGAAGCTTGGGACCCGTCAACAACGACTGCCTCTACCTCAGTGCCATCGCTATTGACAATATCAATGGTCTGGGCAGGCGGATTCTCCTTAGCATTAAACAATCCCTTAAGAATAAACAATAAGATATTGACACGAGTGAAAGCAATCTTGGTTCCATCTGGAGACCATACAGGTTGGTGAAGTAGCGATTGTTCCATCGGGACAACGACTCTTTCCAAACGGGTTTTTACGTCGATAACACGAATATCAAGATTTTCCGCAAGCGAAACGAAAGCGATTTCGGTACCGTTGGGTGACCATGTCGGGTGCCAACCGTTGACCAGACGTTCTTCATTTGCACCATCAATCGACGCGATATAGATAGCCTGTTCGTCTCCACGGTAGTACGCAATCTGTCTACCATCCGGTGACCACGTCGGATTTAATCTATTTGCCCATTTTTCAAAATTTTTCTTACATTCGTGCCATCAGCGTTCATGCGGTAGAGGTCGTCAATTCCATCTCGGTCTGATGTAAAAAGAATATGCTTTCCTGAAGGCGACCACGTAGGTTCCGAATCCTGCGCATCATGACGCGTCAAATTGATCCGTCCACTCCCGTCGGGATTCATGATGTAGATATCACTGCCACCTTTTGCTTTCACATTCAGGCTCAATGCAAACACTATTTTAGCGGTTGCGGGAGCATCAGCAAGAACGCCGGAGATACCCTTGAATACCAGCAGTAGACTGAGGACATAAAGAATCGGTTTGTGTTTCATACAAAGGACCTTCACGATGCATTAGAGGCACGGAACGCTTTTCTTAAATATGCAACGTTCATCTTTTAATTTTTCCCCAGACTGTTGTCAACAGGTGCGACTGTGGTGCAACAGGTAGGTTGTTTGGATTGAACCAAGCAGCAGTTATGTTTGAGCCTTGGTGTGTCAACTGTTTTTTTGTTCCGGTGCGTATATCAACGACGACGATTTGCCTATTACCGTTGTTGGCAAGTTCTGCACCAAGAAGTCTATCCCCTTCCGGTGACCATGCAGCAGGACCAAGAGATACCTGTGCAGGTTTACCAATCTGTTTCAAACCGCGTTCATCGCGATCCGCAACGAAAAAAGCATTTCCATTCCCTATACCCCATTTGTACCAGATGAAGGCAAGTCTGTTACCTGTCGGAGACCACGTTGGTGTGTACATCCACGGCAATTCGTCTGACAGGAATGTTCGTACCCTGCCCGAACTGAGTTTGACAATATGGATACGGCGGATGTCATTAACATCACCAACAAAGGCGATCTCCTTTCCATCCGGAGACCACTGATGGATTACCACCTGCTGAACCTGCTTGGGCTACCTCCTCTACATCCGTACCATTTGTTGTAGCCGTTTGGATACTCCACTGGGGCTCTTGAGCATGGAACGCTATCGTCTCGCCATCCGGGGACCATGTCGGTTCTGTCCTATACGCCGACTTCCTAAAAACCCGTCGGACACGCCTGCCATCAGCATCCATTACATAGAGATCGTCATCACCATCGCGATCAGAGACAAACAGAATCTGCTCTCCATTCGGAGACCAGACAGGACTGTGATCCATCGCTCCATCTTGAGTTATAGTAAAGTCTATAATTATCTTTACACCCGAGTTGGCGAGGTTAGGAAACCTCGCCAGCGAGGAGGAGAGGACCACTATTTCCTAAAATGTCAACTTATTTTTAGGTTTTACTATAACTGCTCTTGTTGACTCCCATCCGGGTTCATCACATAGATGTCCCAATTCCCGTTACGGTTCGATGAAAACGCGATTTTTGCGGTCGTCGGTGCTTTTGCCCAAACTTGACCTGTGTGACTAAGTATCAGTAGCAAGTTAACGCAAGAAAAAACAAATAGATGGATGTCTTTCATCATATTTCTCCTGTAACGCAAACTACCAAGAACTTTCATTTATTCCGGTCTCTGGACATTTATGCTAACTACTCAATCCGTTGAAACGAACAACGGATATTCCCGCGGTGAAGCCATCCATTGGGCGTTAATACCATACCGAGATCTAATGCCAAATTCAGACCCGTCCCTTTCACGGAGGCCCTCATGACTTTTGTCGCTATTTGCCTGGTAAGAACTTCTCCATCACCGAAAAGCACCTGTTTATGTACGCCCCTTGTAAAACTGAATATCAGATCTGATACATGTGAGACGGAGATCGGATAAAAGTGAAGGGCTCCAGTCTGTGGTTTATCACCCCTATAGATACTACGCGTCGTGTATGTCCCATAAGACTTTCCAATCAGATTTTTGACCGGTAATAGTAAATGTCGCCCTTTCTCGAAAATCGCAGCCTGAGTCCTTTGAGCTTAGACGCGGCGAGTGCCGTTTTCGCTTTCAAAATGTCTTCGCTCCCGCCCCTTTCTTCAACAACGATGTCAAGAAATTCCCACTCACCAAGCATATCGTCCGAAAGAAAATTGCGGCTGCGTTCGCGCGCCTCTTTCCGTCGGGCATCCTCGTAAACTTCACGCCGGGTGTCGCGCTCGTTTTGCATCTGTTGGTATTTCGCCGAGGTGCAACCCGTGAATGCCAGAATCAGGGTGCTGAATGATATGAAAATCTTCATGTGTTTCTCCGAAAGCTGCAAAACAAAGCTCCTATTCAATTCGCTTGAAAGTGCATCTCAATCCGCCGGTTCGTATCCAACCTCTCGGTGTTAATTGCATATCCCCGTAGAGAACTAAATAGAGTGTATCATCTGTTACCGTAATTCCTGCCATTGAAACGATTGTGTAGGAAGTCCGCTTTGCGGCAGCTTTCCGCGCCCCTTGTATCCCCATTTTTCTACTCTGTATCATCGCAGCTCGCTTCTGTTTTTCCTTTGCAGCCATCTGTTTTATGGGTTCGGAACCGAAAAGGAATCCAAGCAACTCTGGTCCCGTCCGCTGATTGAAACGGATAAATGTGAGCGGATCATCTCCGTATCGCTTCGTGGTAACATAACACTGTCCTGCGACGTTCGCGCCGCGATTGCTACCGCTGTAATAGTAAGAACTACGATCCTCCGAAAATTCGAGTATGAGATTTTTGCGGGTAGATGCGACGAGTGCCGCTTTCGCACCCAATATCCGTTGATTCGATTTCTTATCTGTAACCTTAATCGGCGGCAGACGTGTCGCTGCTCCCTCCAAATTCTGCGCCTTTTCTTCTGGAGTCGCCGATTCTTGTGCTTTCTCCTGTTCAGGCGTATTGGGTGCCGTTGCCTCTTCTCCGGCGACTGTCTTGGGAAGCTTTTTTAGAACTGTATTCAGTGAGTCTACTACCTGCTGCGTTATCGGTTCTGTCTTCTGCGCGTTAACGCTGCCTTCTTCAACCTCTAACCCGACATACTGCCACTTACCAATGAGCAGATCTTTCACTGCCTGCTTAACTCTTTCCGGATTGTGTTTTTGACGTGCAGCGTCATAAGCTGCAATCAAACGCTGTCGTTCCTCCTGCGTCTCTTGTGGCGTTAGGATCGCACAACTCGTGAAGACTAACATTACAATACTGAACATTGTTAACGTTTTCATCGCAATTCTCCTCCTTTACTTTCAAAATAGATTTATAGTAAAGTCTACAAT
>JAKZUG010000127.1:0-4085 GCA_047516705.1 Candidatus Poribacteria bacterium
GGAAAGATGCAAAACCCATTTCCCGTGAGAGTCGCCTCTCACACATGTTCAAATACCAACGCATTGAATCCTATGAAGATGCCCTCAACAATATTGAATTTACCGAACGCGAGAATTCTCTTTTCGACGAACACCCACTCAGTTATCTGTTGGAGGACGAAACTCGTGAAAGCCCGACGTTCTTAAACATTTCCAACCTCGAACATCCGTTTAGCTATCAACTCAACATTATCAAAGATATGCAGACACAAACACAGGCAGTCGATCTCCCTGAAACCTTCAATTACCTGCTCGGTCTGTCTGTGAACACCCGGCAATGCCACTTTGATAATGACAGACGCTATCTTGTCTACAAAGGCACGGTTGAACAAAAATCTGTGGTGATTATCTGGCGTGAAACTGCTGGCTGGACAGTGGCAGATTATGAACGGGATTACCGGTTCATTACGGAAAATCAGCTGATGGCAGACGCGACGGAAGTCTATGTTAACACACATAGCATTGTTCCGGAAGCGAATGTAAAAGTGTTAGATCCGCTTTTCAAACAATTGATGTTTTCAGAATAAATTGCGAGAAAGAGAATTATTATGCCGAAAAAGCAAACGAAGGTACTCAACAACCATCTGACCCTGCACGGCTGGCTTAACAGCCATTTCGGATACAGAGCGACGCGTGACCTGCTTCACGATGTCGCGCCACTTGACGAGGGATTTACGCCAGAGGGACACTCACCGATTTGCGAATTTCTGATGTCTCGCCCTGATGTGAACCCTGATGTTGAAGCCGCGTTACCCACCTACGATGCCAACATCAAAAAGCACTTGTCTGCCATAAACAAAGAACGCACACAGCCGATTGTCCTCTGCTATTTTCAATACTTGGCACTTCTTTATGCGGAAATCTTTTTGGACTGGAAATGCAACAGACCCGGCGAGTTCCTACGCCAACTCAATGCTTTTGTTGAAATACGGAATAATGAGAGAGATCCGGGTGATTCCAGGGATGCCGCCTTTACAGAAACGGACATAGAGAAACTTGCCTTTTGGATGGCAACGGGGGCAGGTAAAACACTGATTATGCACATCAACTATTACCAGTATTTGCACTATTGCAAAGAAGGATTGGACAACGTTGTGCTGATTACACCTAATGAAGGGTTAAGCGAGCAACACATGCAGGAAATGGAAAAATCCGGCATTCCGTGTGAACCTTTCAAAATTGAAGCCAATCGAGCAGGATACACTCGCAATGTAGTGCGGGTCATTGACATCCATAAGTTAGTTGACGAAAAGACAGGAGAAGGCGTGAGTGTTCCGGTTGAGGCATTTGAAGGCAGGAACCTGGTTTTAGTTGATGAAGGGCATAAAGGCACTCGCAGCGAGGATGCGGTCTGGCGGGATCGTCGCAAAAGACTCGCCGAAAGCGGCTTTACCTTTGAATACAGTGCAACTTTTGGGCAGGCACTAGCTGCTGCGAAAAATGATGATCTTGTTGATGAATACGGAAAAGCCATTGCGTTTGATTATTCCTATAAATATTTCTATAGCGACGGCTACGGGAAGAATTTCCGCATACTCAACGTTAGGCAAGACGAGGCACCCCAAACGGATACGCTGCTTTTAGGCAATCTTCTGAGTTTCTACGAGCAAAGACGCTATTTCAAGGAAAATACGGAGGCTGTGCGTGCCTACGGCTTAGAATTACCATTGTGGACGTTTGTTGGTAGCAGAGTCAACGCCACAGTCGTCTACAAAGAAAAAGGAAAAGAACGCTCAGATGTACTTAACGTTATCCGCTTTCTGCACCGATTTTTGAAAAACGACAGAAATTGGGCAATTCTGACGATTGGAAAAATCCTTGATGGGGACTCCGGCTTACGCGATGAAAAGAACACTGATGTTTTTCACGATCGACTCAGCACGCTGAAAAATCTTGGGACAGGTTCAGAACAACTGTACAGGGACATTCTCAAGGAAGTCTTCCACACGAATTCAAGCGGGGCTTTGCAGCTTCGCAGTGTCCGAAACGCCTCGGATGAGATCGCATTGAAAACCGTACTCGGTCGTGTATTCGGTCTTATCTACATTGGTGATACACTTGCCTTCACAAAACTTGTGAAAAACGATGATGCGGACATCAGCATGGATCCCGAAGATGTTATCACAGAAAGTCTCTTTAGCGACATCAATAAACTCGATAGTCAAATCAACATTCTTATTGGTGCCAAAAAGTTTATTGAAGGATGGGACAGTTGGCGTGTCAGTGCAATGGGATTGCTTAACATAGGCACGAACGAAGGATCACAGATTATCCAGTTATTCGGTAGAGGTGTACGCTTACGTGGCAAGGACATGAGTCTCAAACGTAGTACGTCCGAAGATACAAAGCGTCCACCGAATCTACCACTCCTTGAAACGCTTGACATTTTCGCTGTTCGTGCTAACTTTATGGCAAGATTCCGGGAATATCTTGAGTATGAAGATGTTGAACACGTCCAATTGGAAGTGCCAATCAAAAACTACATGGACAAGATTCCGGAGCCTCTCTATATTCTAAAAGCCCCGCGATATGACGAAGTTGCTAAAGGAGAGTGTGTGAAACTTGATGTAGACTCTCGGGCAAAGATTACTCATGCCACTCAAAGCGTTGAAATTATAGGGAGCAGCTCACAAACAGGTATTCAAAGCGGTCAAGCGAAAGCAGCACACCAGAGGACCATAAAATCGGAAATTTTGGAGTGGGTGAACTGGGAAAAAATCTACCTTCAACTGCTTGAATATAAACAGGAAAAGAAGCTATATAATCTCATTTTTGACACGGCTATCCTCAGACAGATCCTCTCTCCAGACCAAGATCCATCTTTGTATGAACTATATGTTGTGAATGAAGCCGAAGTTATGCCGAAAACGCGAGAAGAACTTGAACGCCTTGAGGAATTAATACTGACGCTTCTTCGCAAATATGTGACTAAATTCTATCGCATGATTCAGAAACGCTGGAATGACGAAAGGATGGAATTGGAGAAGTTAAGGGAAAGCAATCGAAACTTCACAGAGAAATGGGAGATTTCTGTGCCACAAAACCATGCACGAGAGATGCAAGAACATATTACACGGCTTGTGGAAGGTGGCGGAATGTATGATGGACGCTATAGGAATCTTGGGAAAGACGATTACCCAATAGTGTATAATGATAGACATCTGTATCTGCCACTACTTGCAGTTAGTCCAGCAGACACCTCATGGCACGCTTCTCCGCCTGCTTTGGTAGAAAGCGAAAAAGATTTTGTGGAAGATTTGTTCAAATATGTCAGTGAGCAAAACGGACAACTACTTGCTGGAAAGCAGATTTTCCTTTTACGCAACCAGAGCCGTGGCAAAGGAATCGGTTTCTACGATAATATAGGCTTCTACCCGGACTTTATTCTGTGGGTAGCGACCGAAAGTAAACAACGCATTATTTTCATAGAACCTCATGGCATGTTTTATGAAATTATTGACGAAAATAATCTCAAAATTAACCTTTTTAAAAGACTGCACACGCTTTCCACTTATGAGCGTTTCCGGGATAAACACGTGGAAATGGATTCCTTTATTATCTCGAAAACACCTTATGAGAAACTACGACAGAATAGACATGGCATGGGTAAACAGGAGTTGGAAGAAGACTGGCACATACTCTTTCGAGAGCATGGGCAGCTTGATTATCTATATCCTATCTTCAAGGGACTGGAGTAAAGCCGATTAAAATCACCCCACCTTTTTTTGAGGTTGGTAGTGAATGATTTACCGCCGATTGCGTAGCAAAGGATTGCCCAATGAAAGGCACAAGACCCCTCGATAATGACGAAATCCGACTTGTTTCTGCATGTTTCACCGGCACGTACCAAGTCCGCAATCGGGGCTTATTCATGCTCGGTGTGAGTACTGGCGGACGCATCTCTGAACTGCTCAGCCTACGCGTCGGCGATGTGTATCAGAACCGAAAGCCTGTGAGCGACCTGCTCTATGGGAAATCCATCGTAAAGGGTGGTGAGGTAAGCCGTAGTGTACCCGTAAATGCGGACGGCAGGAGATCGATCGACG
>JAKZUG010000128.1:0-5746 GCA_047516705.1 Candidatus Poribacteria bacterium
GCACGATCCACATCAGCATCCACCTCCAACAACGCTGGCAATTTACCTTTCTCTGACTCGGCACGTCCGTGCGCCGCCAATCCTTCTAAATAACTGCCGGGGATAACGTTCATACAACCGTTCTCCTCGTCGGCATCATCGAGTGCTATCCAGATACTCACAAGATTGGGCGGGTCGCATTGCCAATATGCGTTGTCCTGATGCCAATACACTTCACCGCCGTGATAGGCGGGTTTGTAGAGTGCCTGATCATGAAATAACTGGATATCGGTTCCGATTAAACTCTCGGCGATGTCTAACAATGGTTTGTGGTAGAGTAACTTCCGATACTCCTCATCCAAACGCCACATCTCCATGATCTGTAACATCTCTTCGGCACGATCGGCATCTTCATCGCTTTCCGAATCACCGACGACTGCGAGGTTACGCAACCCCTCACCGATTGTGCCGCGTTTCTGTGAAAACAGTGCGTCGTAATGTTCGCGTAGCACGGTAAGGTGTTCGTCATCAATCATTCGTCCGTCGATTTTGAGATAGCCTTCGCGTCCGAATTGTTCTACCTCTTGAGGCATAAGTTTCATAACACGGCTCCTTATAGTGGATTAACGCGAGTTGTTATCTTTGTAGCATGATGCACGTCGCATCTGGGCGAGTACGCCGCAAATCTGTTAGATTGGGTTTCCTCTTACAACGCAGACTAACAGTCTACGCTACGAAATTCCTGTGAATAATCAACCCACTTCAATGAAAAACGATGTTTGCATGCCAAAAGCTTGTTAGTAGCAACTTGGGTTAGATAATAAAAATACCTGATTGTAGACCCCGATAGCTTCTTCAGTCAGATTCATGTCTGTCTGCCTTTTTCCCCTTTCGATTCATCCAAAAACGCATGACTAAGCCCCACGCAAAGCCTGTTACCAACCAAATTGGCAACATAACAAACATCATTATCAAATCCCATTCTTTTCCATTCAGAACACTCCATACCTGCGGAATAACTCCGAGAATCACCCACATGGATCCACCCCAATAGACGATGCCTCTAAAAAGCCAATTTATGGACTTTGCTTGAATCAGCGGTCGTTCAAGAGCATTCGCCAATCTTTCTTTTTCTTTCTCAAGCCATCTTCGGCGAAAGAACCGTACAGGGAAATACCACAGCGGGAAAGTAATCGCCAATATAGCGAGGCTAAAAATGTTCCATAGACAGGGAATTATTTGATGGCAACTTGGACAAACAAGACCAAACCAATGTCCAAAGGCATTCCATTTTGCCCACAAACGGCCGTCATTCAGAGTTTCACAGTGCGGGCAAGGAACGTAAGTGCGTTCCAACAAAGGTTTATCACTCTCTTTGTCAATCAACATGACTTTCGGGGATCGTTGTCCCAAAAGCAGTTCGTTGAATATTAGTGGTGGGAACAATACCCAGAATAAGACAAGGGGGTGAGGGAATGCCCATATTTTGAATCTGTTTTTGTCGTATTGCATCGGATTCGTCTCCATGCCAAACGGCTGCTCTTCTCAAGAGAATTCATACATTTCAGTTCTAACTTCAGTTTCAGTCCCGTAGGTTGGGTTGAACAGAACTCAGAAAACTGATGTGTTCCCCAAATACCCCTCAAATCCAGCCTGTCGTCGTATGGAATCAAGAACACAGTGAAACCCAACTTCATACCGTCAGCGTCTCGGTAACCACAAAAATGTTGGGTTTCACTCGGTTTTTGTTTGACGTAACATCTATGGAGTGGATTGATTTTTCTATTGTTTTTCAGGGTTTTGGTGGCATCCGTTCAACCCAACCTACTGAATTGTTCTTCAGTCAGATTCAGGTCTTTCTGCCCTTTAGATTCATCGCAACATACATGAATGAGCCCCATATAAAGCCTCCTAACAAACAAAATGGCAACATATCAAACATCATTCTCAAATCCCATTCTTCGCCATTCAAAACCTGCCACATCTCTGGCAAAACCTCGAAAGCCACCCACAAAAATCCACCGAAATAGAGCGTGCCTCTAAAAAACCAATTTATGGACTTTGCTTGAATTAAAGGACGTTCAAGGACCTTCGCCAATCTTTCTTTTTCTTTTTCTTTTTCAAGAGCATGCATCCGTAAGCCCGACGTAAAGCTTCCTACCATCAAAATTAGCAAATTTACGAGCATCGTTTTCAAATCCCATTCTCCTCCAGCCAAAACCTGCCACACCTCGAAAAGCACCCACGAGAGCCCACCCCAATAGAAGTTGGCTATCAAAAGCCAATATATGGACTTTGCTTGAATTAGAGGGCGTTCAAGGACCTTCGCCAATCTTTCTTTCTCTTTCTCAAGCCATCTATGGCGAAAAAACCGAACAGGAAAACACCACAATGGGAAAGTAATTGCCAATATGGCAAGACTAAAAACGTTCCATAGACACGGAATTATTTGATGGCAGCTTGGACAAACAAGGCCAAACCATTGTCCAAAGGCATTTCCTTCTGCCCACAAACGCCTGTCATTCAGCGTTTCACAGTGCGGACAAGGAACGTAAGTGCGTTCCATCCGAGGTTTATCACTCTCTTTGTCAATCAACGTGACTTTCGGGAGTCGTTGACCCAAAACCAGTTCGTTGAATATTAATCCTGGATTCAATACCCAGTGTAAAATAAGCGGGTGAGGTAGTGCCCATATTTTGAATCTGTTTTTGTCGTAGTGCATCGGGTTCATCTCCATACCAAACGGCTGCTCTCCTCAAGGGATTTCGGACATTTTAGTTCTGACTTTAGTTTCAATCCACATCAGACTCTTCAAGAATCTTTTGATATGTCTGTGATGCGACGTTGTATGCCTCGCGAGCGGCATCGCGTTCTTCCTCTCGGATACGGTTGACCTTTTGGTTCCAGCAGACCTCCACGGCATCTAAGCACCATTGCGCACTTCTGCGACTTGCTCGGATCGGCTGATCGTCTACAATAACAAAAACCGGATTTGTATGAGACGACGGGAAGATCCGCAACGCGACCCAACTCGATCTGTCAATGGATGCCTCAAACTGAATAGGTACAATCTCGCCATCAGCCACAATTTCTTGTTGGGCAACCGCCTGACCGTTGACGATGAGTTCAACAGGCACCTTCCGGTCCTCAGCAATGCGCGCACGCTCAACGTCCCAATACGGCTGCTGATCCAGAGAACGGTTCTTTATCTCAAGGTTAGGCGTTTCGTCAAGTCGTGCAGCAACGCGAGCAGTAATGGTTACTGTACTCGGTTTCTCAAGATTCAACTGGCTAATCTCTCCAGTTGCCGTCTTCTCTCCAACGGGTACGCCACCCACAGTGAAGTCTAACAGATGGCTTTTGCCATCCCCGACGTATGAGCGACCGTCTTTCAATCCTGCCACCCACGCATCGAAATCAAGGGCACCTGCAGGCATTTTCACATATATGCGACCTAACCCGACGCGCTCACCGTAAATGCAAGGGAAATCCGTTTCGCCACTGATTCGCGTGCGGAAACCGCAATTCAAAGTGTGATACCAGATATTCAATTCCCAAACAGCGGGTGTGTCCACCGTAGAGATAAAATCAACGGCATCATGAACAACGTCCACGATGTACTCGTTCGCACCGATACCATCAAAAGGCGGCATGTTGTAATTGGGGAGCTCGTCTCCATCCACTTTCAAACCCCAACCGCTATGACTAAAGCCGGCTACTGCACCCTGTTCCTTCGCCCATTGGAGGACAGGGAGATCCCAACTGGGCCATTCCTCAATACGTTTAGTACCGCTGTAGTCGTCCTCCGTCAACGCCAGTAACGAGAGATGCCCTGCATGCGAAGAAGGAAAACCCGAAACCTCAACATCGTAGCGCATTACGTAATCATCAGTCGAGAGTTCGTGAACCTTGCCCTCGAAAAACTCCTTTTGGAAATACCAACAGGGTCCCCACGAGAGTACGCAACCGACATTGAGATCTTCTCCGAGAATGTGGCGCATCATATCTTCGGGCGTGACACCCTCGGTCGGACTTTCATAGTGCGCACAACCCGCGGCGTGTACATGATGGTCGCCAGAACGCCAGCCTTCCGCGGCGATATGAATCCATCTTTCCAGACGAAACGTCTCTTGATGCGTCTCGGTATTCGGAACAGTAATGGTTTGTGTCTTTACTCGATATTCCGGTCCCCGTGTGTATTCGACACTATACTCGCCGGGTGGCAGGAGAACAGATTCACCGCTGTGCCGATAGATTTGGCTATGAAAGAAGAAATCCGGTGCGAGTCGCCGCCCGCGCGACGGATATACCCGATTTAATTCGTCACGAATGGTAAAAGCAGCGGTTGTCGGCTCCCCGTCAAAGTCTAATACTTCCAGCGTTACCTTCACTGCTGGCACACAGTGGAATAAGATAGGCACTTGACTACGAAATCCGATGTCCTGTGTCCCTTGACCGACGTTGAAACTGAGCGTCGCCTCCCGTTTGCCTGCATCGCGACTATAGAGTTGAACGATACGATATTCCAGTTCCAATCCGGACAGACTTGCCTTCAAGGGCGGATTGGCATAGACTTGAATATCAAGGAACCGATGCGGAATTTCGCTTTTAGGGACGGTCATTTCTGGGTCAGGACTGCCGCTGGAACGCTTATAAAGTGGCGCGGCATTTTCGCTCTCTGCGACCAACGGTGCCGTCACGCCTGCCTCATTGTGAACTTTTACTAAAAAAGTACGCCATCCTTGCTGCATCAATTCCTTATTTGCTGGACCTTCCTTGACCTTGACGCGGCTTTCAGGATTGATATTAACTCCTGCTACACAGTATAGATCAAGGGTTTTTTGAATGTCAGCGATCGCTTGCTCGTGATTCTCAGAAACCAAGGCTTCTTTGATTGCTGAGAGATCATTTTCAGAGAGCGGTGAACCGAGATAATCCAACGCCTCAATAAGCCGCTGTGTTGCTGACGCTAAAGGTTGAAATTCGACTTCAGTGACGAGTCCGAGTTCATCGGTGAAACCTACGGAAATAAAAACTGAGAGCAACATCCAACCGATAAGCAGGAAACGAAATTGGATGCTAACTCCTTTTCTCATGATAGTCTTATATTGATTATTTATCAACTGTCGCATGGTCTATTCCTCCTAAGGGCTTGAAAACAGATAGCAACTTGGGACCATTAATATTGATTAACAATTGTATCACAAATTCAGAGCGTGTCAATCTGAAAAGATTTATAGGTAGAACTCTTCAGTTTTCTGGACGCTTATTGGATAAGTCACGATTGGGAGATCGCTCCTACAACAGCGGGTTCTCAGCAGTCAGCAGTCAGCGGTCAGCAGAAAAGACGCTTTGGGTTGGAAGTTGGTCGTCTCTGCTACAGGTCAGCCCATAACTGATACCTAATATTCGTCGGGATTCGGAGATCCCTCCTACGAGAGAACTAAATGTCCCATCTTAAATGTCGGCTGTTTCCTGACGAAAGCGCATTAGCGTCTCTACGTACGCGGTTAGGATTGATTTTCCCTAAGGATACACGATTCGTCTCTGTTCGTCCAGAAAAAATGAGACTAATTTTTCTTGACGTGTTTTGCGAAATTGGTTATTCTTTTAGTCAAGGTTCCCAAACCTAAAGGGTTGGGTTTCCAAACCGAGAACTTAGATGAGTTTTATTTCAATTTATCCAGGATAAGGAGAATACCGATGAAAACGTATCGTGCCGCTGTTATCGGTTGTAGCCGGATGGGCGCATTTATTGATAACGAAG
>JAKZUG010000129.1:0-3179 GCA_047516705.1 Candidatus Poribacteria bacterium
TTAAGTTTACACTGTCTGATGTGGCGAGGTTAGGAATGCAGATCGCATTTGGGCGCGTACGCCGCAAAACCTCGCCAGCAATGCGGTGAACGGGATGGATTGCCCGTGGAAGTGTCAAAGTATTTTTAGATTTTACTATAATAAGCACAGACTACTTCCATAACTATCATCTAAACTTGCACTTGACTTAATTGTATTTTATATGCTACGATTTTTACCGTAAAGATAGTTTTGCTATAGTTTACAATTAAGCAGTGAAAGGAATTTTTCAATTAAATGCACAAAAAATTACTTGTGATAGGATTGGCATGTCTGATGTGTCTTTCGGTTATGACGCACATCGCTGATGCCGAAGAGCAGATTTTGGGACCATGGCTCTGGATGATAGTACCTACCGAAGCCAACCAAGGTGGACAGGCTTCCACCGATATTGATTCACTTGATGAAGCCAGCAAGGGCAAAGTCACTGAAAAAATGGTAGCACAAAACGGTGCCGAAGAAGACGATAAAGTCGGTGATTACGAATGGACTCCCGGCGAGCTTCCTGTGAACGGGGACATCAACACGTGTGTCGTGAATATAGGCATGACAAAACTCGCTGATTTCAACGATGTTTCGTCTTATGCCCTTATCATACTTGAATCCAAAAAAGCACAGCCCGATGTGACAATCGGTGTCAGCAGTGATGACTCTATCAAAGTCTGGCTCAACGGTAAAGCCGTTCATACCAACGCAGTGAACCGCGGACGTGGCGGAGTGCCCGCCAATATAAATGGCTACCAAGATAGGTTTCAAGCTAACCTGATAAAAGGGGCGAATCTGTTAATGGTGAAGGTCAGTGAGCGCGGTGGCGGCTGGGGCATGCACGTCGGTGTGGATGCCGATGTGGAACACAGCCTTGATTTTGAAGCGTATCAACCCGTTGAACCTGCCGGGAAATTGGCGACGCAATGGGCAGAAATTAAAAACACTCATTAATGTGTCGCTTTTCAACAAGGACAATTTCGCTTTCGGTGTTACGGCAGAGAGGTTCAACCTATCGCGTTACGAAAATTAAATAGTCCTTACACCATTTTTAAACTTGATTTAATTGTGGTAATTTGTTAAACTGGTCCGAAATAGTTGTTTCTCTTTACTTAAAAAAGTGTCAAAGATTGACGAGCGTAGGGCGGACAACGTTAAATTTAAAAAGTTACTTTTTATTTTATTGACAAAATTAGATGGAGGTTTTCATGTACAGGAAATTATTTGTAGGGTTAACGTGCCTCATGACGCTTTTTCTCATGACGCACATTGCTGATGCCCAAGGTGTAATTAGAGGACCGTGGCTCTGGATGATCGCACCAACCGAAGCCAACCAAGGTGGACTGGCTTCTAACGATATCGATTCTCTCGCTGTCGCCAGTAACGACGATGTTACCGAAGAGATGGTCGCGGCAAACGGTGCAAACGAGGGAGACATGGTCGGTGATTATGCGTGGACGCTCGGCACGCTTCCTGAGAACGGCGACACCAACGTAATGCTCGTCGAACTCGGTATCACAGAAAACGCTGATTTCAACGACGTTAGTTCTTATGCACTCATCACACTTGAATCTGCTTCAGCGCAGTCCGGCGTAACAATGGGAGCCAGCAGTGATGACTCTGTCAAAGTCTGGCTCAACGGCGAAGTCGTTCATAACAACCCTGTCAACCGCGGACGTGGTGGGGTGCCCGCCGATATAGATGGCTATCAAGATAAGTTCGAAGTGAACCTGGTAGCAGGCGATAATCTGTTGATGGTGAAGGTCGGTGAGCGCGGTGGTGGATGGGGGCAGTTCGTCGGTATTGATGCCGATGTCACGGCTGTCTATAAAACTCCGCCCCCTCCGATCGTACAGATCACCGGAGAATGGCTCTGGATGATCGCACCAACCGAAGCGAACGAAGGTGGTGCCAATTCTACCGATATCGATTCACTCGCAGTTGCCAGTAACGACGATGTTACCGAAGAGATGGTCGCAAAAGATGGCGCGACAGAAGGCGACGAGGTCGGTGATTATGCATGGACGCTCAGTGCACTGCCCGCGAACGGCGACATCAACGTTATGCTCGTCGAACTCGGTATCACAGAAAACGCTGATTTCAACGATGTTAGTTCTTATGCACTCATCACACTTGTATCCGCTGAAGATATGTCCGGCGTGCTGATAGGTGTCAGCAGTGATGACTCTGTCAAAGTCTGGCTCAACGGTGAAGTCGTTCATAACAACCCAGTGAACCGCGGACGTGGCGGGGCAGGCTCCTTCCAAGATTCGTTCTCTGCCGACCTGGTAAAAGGTGACAATCTACTGATGGTAAAAGTCAGTGAACGTGGTGGCGGATGGGGTATGTTCGCCGGTATCAATGCCGACGTAGAGGCTATGTATAAAGCACCTGCTGAAGTAGGTACATCTGTTGAAGCCGCTGGTAAACTGCCAACAACTTGGGGAAGCTTGAAAACCCAATAACTTCTAAGTTCTCAAGCGAGGACTTGTGCCTCGCAAAGAAAAAGGACGCAGCTGAAGTATTCGGCTGCGTCCTTTTTCTTTTCAGTCTATCTATCGTCCCATAAGTTCCATAAAGACTGGTAGCGATTCCCTAAATCCATCTTCGCGCGTTCCACCCACCGGCGTATAGACACTCTCCAAAGAGATTGCACCTTCGTAGCCATCCCGTTTCAAAGCACTCACGATGTCGTTGTAGTAAGGATCCATCTGCCCTTGACGCATGGCGCAGAAATCAAATGTCGCCGCTGGTAGGTTGACAACACCGTCTTTAAGATGCACATGCGCAATATGCTCACGGATAGCTTCATAACCGTCCGGATACGGGACCTCTGTACAGTAGAGGGAGCTGCACGGATCCCACAGAACTTTCAGATGTGGAACGTCCAATTCCTCGATTAACTTTCTCGCGAGGAGTGCCGATGTCACGTTCCCGGAGATCGCAGTCTCCATGACAAGCGTAATGCCCGCAGCGTCGGCGATACGCAACGGCTCTTCTAACCGGTTCTGAAGCGTTGTCCACGCGCCTTCGGAGATAACCGGTTCCGCGCCGAAAAGCACCATCTCTTTCCGAAAACTGAAAATCCGGACCAGATTTGTACCCAGTGCTTGAGCAACATCAATGCACCGTTGTAACGTCGTAATGTGTTCACG
>JAKZUG010000130.1:0-3761 GCA_047516705.1 Candidatus Poribacteria bacterium
TCAACGAAGCACCGATGTTTGCTGAGGCGAGTGATGGAGGGGACCTCATTTACCGCTCAATCCCGGAAAATACAGCGGCAGGCACAAACATCGGGAATCCCGTGTCGGCGATGGACCCTGATGGCTCCGAAGTCGTCTTGACATACAGCCTGAATGGCATGAACGCGGATATGTTTGGGATTGACAGTACTATCGGACAGTTGAAAACCTCTGCACCACTCGACTATGAGGCTTTCGACAACGAGCCGCGTGCCTATCTCGTAAGTGTCCGTGTCTTTGATGGTACGATGGATGCTGAAATGGAGGTCAGTGTTGCTGTTGAACCCGTAAACGAATTCGCACCCATGTTTATAGAAGGAGACACGGCGACCCGCGAGATACACGAAAAAGAAGAGGTAGGCGCGAATATTGGGGTGCCTGTCTCAGCGACAGATATGGACATCGGTGAGACTTTAGAATACAGCCTCACCGATGCCGATCCGGATATGTTTGAGATTGATAGTGGTACGGGTCAGTTGAGAACCAAGGCTGCACTGGATTATCAAACCAAGCCAGTCCATACGGTGAAAGTAGTGGTCTCGGATGGCAGTCAGGTAGGCACCATCATAGTTACTATTAATGTTTTGGCTGATATTGTGGAAGTGCCAGATCCAGTCTTGGCGAGGATGATTCGTAGAAAACTCGGGTTAGGGTCACGTGCCGATATTACCAAAAAAGCAATGTTGGAGCTAACGACACTGAATGCCAACAGAGGCAGGCCAGAGATAAATATTATCACTGGATTGGAACACGCGACGAACCTGACGACGTTACTTCTCGATTACAATAGCATCAACGACCTCACGCCACTTACCGGTCTGACGAACCTGATAACGCTACATATTGATGGTAATCGTGTCGATAGAATTATGCCGCTTGCGGGTTTGACGAATCTGACGACGCTACATCTCGCGGACAATTGGATAGGTTATCTTGAACCGCTTGTGGGTCTGACGAATCTCACAGATTTACGCCTCGAATTCAATCGGATAGACGATATCACATCACTTGATGGTTTAACCAACCTAAAGACGTTACATCTAGCGCAGAATACCCGACTTACGGATGTCAGTCCCCTCGCAGGGTTAGTTAGTCTTGAAACTTTAACACTCGCAGGATGTCCGATTGAGGATTTTACGCCGCTTGCTGACCTCACGGCAGATATTGATGTTCTGGCGGGATCTGCGCCAGCGGCGAATGGAAACGGAATCGGTTCCCTTTTGGACCCGGCTGTGCTTAAAACATTAGATAGAGAAGCACTTCAGTCGCTGCTGCACAAATTAAGTGTTGAAAGCGATGGGTCTCTGAAGTACCAGCGAGCGATCGCAATGCTTGAGAGCGTTCTTGCATCAATGCATCCGGACAAGACGGTGCTGCTGGCGAACTATCCGAATCCCTTCAATCCAGAGACATGGATACCGTATCACTTAGCAAAGGCTGCCGATGTGCAGATTACCATCTATAATATGCATGGCATTGTCGTCCGAAATTTAGAACTCGGACATCTGTCTGCTGGCTATTACATGAGTCGAAATCAAGCAGCCTATTGGGATGGCAAGAATGCCTTCGGTGAACCCGTTGCAAGTGGCATCTATTTCTATCAGCTGCAGGCGGACACTGTGTCTCCTCTGCGAAAAATGGTGATCCTCAAGTAACCTTTTCCTATAGGCGCGGTTTTTAACCGCGCCTTTCCCATCTTAATAAATGCCTTTCCGTCCCTTTACTCCATTCAGGTAGATCTTTTTTCTCCCACACCGCGCCCAGAATTCGGTAACAGGATGTACTCAGGGCTATTTAGTTTTAGGCTGTTTGTCCAATTGAGGCGAAAAGACGCGACCGGGAGGTCGCTCCTACAGCGGAGAATCTGAAACCGAAAATCTAAAATTTCGGAAAACTAAATGACCCTAGGATGTACTCAGAGTCATTCAGTTTTCGGGTTTCGTCAATTTTATCGGGGTTCCGTCGCGATTCGGAGATCAGCTCCTACACGAGGTTCTGGGAAATCCAAATATTGATCCTGTGGGACAACTGAATGACTCTGGGATGTACTGAAATTCGCTTGACATCTGTTTATGAATCAGGTTTAATGAGTAATGCAAAATGCACATCACAACGACTGCGCTTTACTTCACCTAACATTCAACCACATTCCATAACTATTTGTCACAAGTAAACCTTTCTAAAATTCCTGACGAACTGAAACTTGCTGACGCATATCTTAGGAGAGAAAATGAACGACCTCCCTTGTGAATTGATTAGAACTGATTTCGGGCATGAGGTATATGATGGCTGGTATCTTGAACATGCCAGTTACAATTTCGAGTCACCGGAATTTGTAAAAAAACACTTCCGTTTCTATGAAGAGGTGCTACGGCTATCTAAAAATGACATAATATTAGAAGCGGGTTGCGGCATAGGAAGTTATGCGCGTGAATTCGCTCGCCAGGGCTATCATGTTGTTGGGATGGACCTGTCGCCGAACTTTCTTGCTGAGGCTCAAAACATCACGCAAAACGAAAATTTAGAAATTGAATTTATTCTGGGCGACTATAATGAAATACGTTTTGAAGAGAAGTTTTCTGTTATTTTCTTTGAAGGCTCATTTTTTTATCGTTCCATGGAGGGGTTGGTGTCGCTCTTAGAGCGAATCCGCAAAGCACTCACACCTAACGGCAGGCTTTATTTTGTTCATTCAAATCAATCAATAAAGAAAAAGCGATTTCCACAAGCTAATTGGAGTCAAATTAAGGAAAACGTGTTTGTCCTGCAAAATCAAGAATATGACGAAAGTAATGATGGGACAAAATGCACTTGGCTTAAAATAGATTTAGAAACACAGAAACAGTATAAGTGCGACTATTTTGTTAAGTGCCTCTCTCCTGACGAACTCAAAGGCTGTCTTGTAGCGGCAGGATTTATGGATTACCATTTCTACAAGAAGCGTCGGATAGGAGACTTTCAGCCAGAGGATGATGGTTTTTCTGTAGTGGCTAAAAAGTGATAGCAACAGCAGGCACTGGGTGCCTTCCGGTTAGAATCTTAGAGGTTATCAAAGGTTGGAGTTATGAAAGTCGAAAAACCGAAAGAGAAATATGATCAATTAATCGCTGACGGTTATTGTGTTGTCAAGAATGTCCTGACGGAGGAGATGCTTGAACGGCTTCGGACAGTGACCAGTGAGTTACTTGATGCCCAGACGGAAGATGCGCGCGCTGCTTACCGTTCATCTGGCAGCATGATCAGCGTCTATACACATTCACTCTTCGCGGAACTGGTCGTTTATCCACGGACACTTCAGGCTATGGAGGCTTTAGGTTTCTTGAGACCGAAATGGTCATCTGGATATGTCATCAGCAAACCGCCGCAGAGTCCCCCCCTATTTTGGCATCAGGACTGGTGGGGTTGGAACGATCCGTGCAGCTACACAGCACTACCGCAACAGTTGTTTTTCATGTACTATTTGGTTGATACAACACCGTGTAACGGCTGCCTACGTGTGATTAAAGGTTCGCATCTGAATCGACATCCGCTGCATGACATATTGCCCAATGCTCACGGCAAAGCACTGCAACGCGTGGATGACGCTGACCATCCTGCATATCAACACTTTCCGGATGAAGTTGACATACCGGTGAAAGCGGGAGACTTGGTTATCGGCGATTCTCGGCTGTTACACGCTTCACACGGCAATCAATCAAATGAACGCCGGACTGTGATTACAC
>JAKZUG010000131.1:0-3344 GCA_047516705.1 Candidatus Poribacteria bacterium
GCGTTCGTGATATGTTCAACCGCTACTGCATATTCGTTCTTCTCTGGTAACCGAGAAAACGTTGCGAGATATAGTTCCTCAACGAGAACTCGGTCATCCTGATTCGCTTTGATAAGTCGTGCGATACGTCCTTTTGGATCAATGAGTGCCTCTGCAACCGTTGGTCCATTAATGAGGTTCATTGCATGTGCGAGACTGACCTCAGTGGTGCGCTCACATTCACAAGAGCTTTCGCGTTCGGGTCTACCAAACAGTTTCAAAAATCCGTCATCTTTGACGTTGCTGTCTGGCAATTGGACTGCGCGGAAGTGCTTGGGTACCTCTTGGAACCGTGGTCGGCTTCCTGTTGCGATCCCGATAGCATCTAACAACTGTTCAGCTGTCAAGCGTCTTGCGACGGCGTGTGAGAAGTTAATTGTATCTGATTTGTTCCACTCATTCGTCTTGATACTCTGTTGATAGGTTCTGGAGTAAGCAATCGTCTTCATGATATGCTTCATGTCGAATCCGCTGTCCAGGAAATCCTTTGTCAATGCATCGAGCAATTCAGGGTTGATCGGTGGATTACTCGTCCGGATGTCGTCAACAGGTTCGATGATCCCGCGTCCCATGAAGTAGCTCCAGAGACGGTTCACCCCTGCGCGTGCAAACATCGGATTTTCCTTAGAGGTGAGCCACGTTGCGAGCATGTGTTGCTTATTGTCGGTTTCTACTGCGATTTCCCCGAACGGGACGGAGGGTTCAACTACCGCTAACGTTCGCGGGTGTTTTACAGGCGTTTCCGTGTAACTCGCGTAGACTATTTCATCTCCGGGTAGCGGCCCTTGCTTCACATTGACATCCGCGAAAAATGCGCCGAGCTCATAGTACTGGTTTTGCGTCCATTTCTCAAACGGATGGTCGTGGCATTTGTTGCATGAAAAACGGACCCCTAAGAAAAGCTGCGTCGTGTTTTCGACTGCAGCCGTATATTCACGGGATACACGGAAATAACTCGCTGCAGGATTCGCGTAGGTGCTTCCGGTTGCTGTAATCAGGTCTCGTACAAACTGGTCATACGGGCGATTCTGTGCAATAGCCTGATATATCCATTGTTGGAAGAGCCAGACACCGCGTTCACCGAGGAATTTGCGGTTAGACTGCAACAAGTCTGCCCACTTATGTGTCCAATGGTCGATAAACTCCGGTGTTTCGAGGAGTGCGTCAATCAGTTTTTCCCGTTTGGTTTTAGAGGCGGTGGTATCAGCCAGGAAACTCAGCGCCTGTTCAGGAGTCGGTGGGAGGCCTGTCAGATCGAAATAGATGCGCCGTACAAACTCTTCATCTGTGCAGAGATGAGAAGGTAAGAGTTTCATGCGCTTCAATTTATTATGCACGTGCGTATCGATATAGTTATACTCAGGCGTTTCAGCCCACTTGTATCCGCTTCTGTCCCCCATTACGATGATGCCGTTTGTGCTATATGCGCCTTCATATCGGGTGAGGATAGCAGTTTCACCGCGGCGTTCTGCGGTCACCACGCCATCGTCAGTGATTTTTGCGACATCATTGAGGCTGCTCGTGAACTTTGCTTCACGGGTGACATCCCGTGTTGTGCCATCGGGATAGTGTGCGATGACAATCAGCTGTTGCTTCATACCGGGCATAGCGAGTTCAGCCGAATCGGGAAAGACTTCTAATCTTTCCGCGCGCTGGGTGGTTTTGACATCAGAAGCAGCCCCTTCGGCTATCCATTGTCGGACAAGTTCATAATCCCGAGAACCCGGTACGATTACTTGCCCACCTTTATGTGGCACTTCGGATGTCGGCTTCAGCAACATTAGGCTCTGTTCAGGAAAAGCCCTATTGAAGCGTCTGGCGGATATATCCTCAATCAAGAGTTCATAATCAAAATCGGGATCGTAGCCGCGGAGTGAGAGTTTGAGTCCATTTTTGCCTTTTGCTGCACCGTGGCATGTGCCGTTATTACACCCAGTATGGCT
This sequence comes from Candidatus Poribacteria bacterium, assembly GCA_047516705.1. GTDB lineage: Bacteria > Poribacteria > WGA-4E > WGA-4E > WGA-3G > WGA-3G. The sequence continues at coordinate 1,983 of JAKZUG010000131.1, forward strand.
CAGGAGCGGCATGACATCCCGCACGAAACTGACGGGCGGTGCCTCTATGCTCTTGACATCTACGGGCAATTCGGCACTCACACCGCTGACGGTAACGACAATTTTTGTTGTGCCAACTGCCATCGGGAAAATATAGCCATCTTCATGTATCTTCACCGCGTCTGTAGCAGGTGTCAGCATTGCCCACGGTGTTACATCTACCCATGTGCCATCTTTTGTCTTACCTGACACGAGTACACGTCTGCCATCACGTGCGTGCTCCAATGTCAGCGACTCCGGATGAACCCTCAACTCCGTTAAAGCGACGCTTGCAAGCCATTCTTCTGCTGTTGGCACTTCGGCACTTGCAGGCCGCGCCATCTCACTTTGCGCTGTTAACTGGAGCGCGAAGCAGATGCAGCATACACCAAGGAGTGTTGTTACAAAGTTAAACCTGGATTTCATCAATAAACTCGGCGTGGAACCTCCGATTGTAATCGACCGGGATACGCCGTCCTCCTTTTTAATGGTTGTCAGTTGTCGGTTAAGCGTTGGTTTGGTTAATTCAAAACCTCTTTAACCGAGAGCCGGCACCTAAGAAACATAATAAAATATTTGATCGTTGTTCGTTGCCTCAATCTATCATCTGGGTTGTTTCTATATCAACGGTTTACGAGAGATCCCAAAGTAGAACAGTATTATCTTCACTTCCACTCGCGAGCACACTGCCATCGGGAGAATAGGCGACATTCCTGACACTGCCTGTATGCCCTGTGAGTGTGGTTTTCGATTTACCTGTAATTGCATCCCACAAACGCACCGTGCGGTCGGTACTCCCACTGGCAAGCGTTTCGCCATTCGGAGAATAGACAGCAGAATTGACAATATGCTTATGCCCGGTGAATGTCGCTATGTGCTGTCCGGTGGCAGCATCCCATAGTAGTACCGTGTCATCTCCACTGCCAGCAGCAATTGTACCACCATCAGGAGAATACGTAACAGACCTAATAGAGAACTGATCCACCGTGAGTGTGTTTTTACATTCGCCTGTACTCACATCCCACAGACGCACTGTGCCATCAGGACTTCCGCTCGCGACTGTTTCACCATCAGGAGAGTAGACGACACCCCTAACCGCGTCTCTATGCCCGGTGAGTGTTGCCGTCGGAGACCCACTGACGGCATCCCATAAAATTACCGTGTTGTCAATACTGCCGCTTGCGATCGCACTGCCATCAGGTGAAAAGACGACACACCTGACGTATTCCCTGTGCTCTACAAGTAGATTGAGTCCTATCGCACTCTCTACATCGTAGACCCAAACTCCAATGTCACAAGCGACTGCGAGTTGTGTACCATCTGGTGAGAAGGCTATATCTCCGG
>JAKZUG010000132.1:0-3584 GCA_047516705.1 Candidatus Poribacteria bacterium
TGCCATCCGGATGGCAATCATTTCACGCTTAGGATGGATTCGGCGGAAACAGGCAGAGTTTGCAAATCAGGAACGGCAATCTCAACGAGATTTCGTGACAGGCGAGAGTCATTATTTTGCTGGCAGACGTTACCGACTCGACGTAACCGAGCAGGACTGTCCGCCAAAGGTTCAGCTGCTCAACAATACGAGGATCGGGTTAATCGTTCGTCCAGGAGCCGATCGCGATAAACGGGAGGCTGTGTTTCACAGATGGTACCGTGAGCACCTACGCTCACAATTGCCACCACTTCTTGCTAAATGGGAACCACAGATGGGTGTGACTGTCAACCAGGTACGAATCAAGAAGATGAAAACCCTCTGGGGGTCTTGCAACATCAATGCAAAACGGATTTGGCTTAACCTTGAACTGGCGAAGAAGCCGAATTCATGTCTGGTATATGTATTAGTGCACGAGATGGTACATTTTCTGGAACGTAACCATAACGATCGGTTTCGTGAGTTGATGGACACTTTCCTGCCGCAGTGGCGCACCTATCGGGACGAACTGAATAAGGCTCCGCTGGCTCACGAAAATTGGGGGTATTGAACAAATGTCCACCTCACTCCGCAGGGACCTCCACCTGTTTTTCTGTATTTTTCGTGTTGATTAAGAACATCCCAACTGCAGCAACGACATATCCAAGAACTGTGCCCCAAAAACCAAATTTAACAGAACGTTTAGTTACTTCGGTGCCAGTTTTTCCTAAGATACCTCGGCTATTCATTTCTTGAATATAAAAATTAACATAGTAGGATAAAAGAATCCCAAGTCCAATACCGATACTCACAAGAACCACGACCCTTAATCTCCTGGGATCTCCAGTTGCCAGCGTGTAGAAACTACCTGCCACGATGATTATACTCGCGATGAAAGCAGTTGTAACGACATATTCCCGTCTCGTAAGTTGAAAGCCTGGCCAACCGCTTAGCGTCGCAATTCCCTCCCAAGGCATGAAGAAGCAGAAGAGCGCAATAATTCCGCCAGCGTGTACGACAAACCAGTGTTGTTTTCCTTCTACAGAATCTTTGGAATGCCCTTTTCCCGCTTCTGTCCTGATTAATAAAATCCCAATAACAGCGATAACAAGTCCAGCAACTGTACCCCAAAAGCCCAACTTGATCGAGTAAATGCTACGATCAAGAATCTGTGTCATTCTGGTATACCTCAGTTGTTCTGCTAAAAGCATCGCGAGTCCAATGCCGCTGCTAATGAGAATTGGTGCCCTGGATTTCCAAGGGGTTCGTCGGATTACCATGTAAAGACTCACCCCCACGATCATGACACTTGCCATGAAAACAATTGCAATAAAGGTAGCGCGTGGCACGAGAAGGTATTGAAAACCTAACCGAGTGCTGCTGAAATTGATTTCCGTGTGCCAAGGTAAGGAGAAGCCGCTAAGGGCAATAATTCCTCTGAGTGGCGTGATAAACTGTGTGTATCGGTTTGCTGGATGCGTAGACATGTTCTTTCTCCAACAAGAAAAATGTAAGGTAGGCGGGGTTAGAAACCCCGCCAGCGAGGCGTTGGAATGGAGCCTCTGCTTCTTAATCTTTCGACTTTTCGAGGAACGGACTGAGTAAATCTATCGGGATTGGGAAAATGACGGTCGAATTCTTCTCTGCACTGACTTCCACTAACGCCTGAAGGAATCGGAGTTGCACCGCTGTCGGGGTTTTGCTGAGGATTTCAGCGGCATCGGTTAAAACTTGTGCGGACTCAAACTCACCTTCGGCGTGTGTGATTTTGGCGCGGCGTTCGCGTTCCGCTTCCGCCTGTTTCGCCATCGCGCGTTGCATTTCGGCGGGGAGATCCACGTGCTTGATTTCCATCGCCAGCACCTCAACACCCCACGGTTCACAATGTTTTTTGATAATTTCCGCTAAATCCTGATTCAGTTTTTCGCGTTCGGAGAGCAGGTCGTCGAGTTCAGCACGTCCGAGTACACTACGGAGTGTTGTTTGTGCGACTTGGGCGATAGCGAAACCGAAGTCCTCGACTTCAATTACCGCCTTATCCGCTTCAGTTACCCTGAAGTTAAGCACGGCGTTGACACTCACGGAGACATTATCTTTTGTAATGACATCTTGAGGTGTGACATCATTGACGATAACACGAAGACTGATACGTTGCATTCGTTCAATCCAGAAGGGTATCATAAACACGAGACCGGGACCGCGATTCCCCATCAATCGTCCGAGGCGGAAGATAACGGCGCGCTCGTATTCTTTGAGAATACGGACGCTTGTCGCAAGCATAATAACGACAGTAATGGCAATGGCAAAATAGAGTGGGTCAATTTGTGGCATTATCGGTATTCCTTGTTATTTAGCATTATAGCCGGTGATGTCGCGAACCTTCTGAAAAAAAGAACGTTTGCGTGGCGTGTTGATTTGCCACTGCACCGGTACAGATTGGTAACCGTTGTCATAATCGTTTTCACCTGGGTCAAAGTATCCCCAGGATGCGTATTGGCTAACAGCAGCAACGAAGTTGTTCAAGGGTTTATCGAAATCGAAATGATCGTCTTCGTTGAAAAGTATCGGCATCGGACGGTACCCCGGCACCTCGCGGGTCTGTTGGACCATCTCAATGATACGGTTCGGGTCCTTGACCCCGTTCCCGTGGACAAGCAGGAAATCGGAAGCACGGACAACATTTTCCAGTGGCACCCTGCCACCGCCGTAACTCGTTCCAGCAAGAAATCTATTGCCGTTGTGTGTGGTTGCTTTCACCCGTTCAATCAATTCGTGTACCCGATCAGGCTTAAGAATATCATGGGAATATCTGATGTTGCATTCGTTGTTTACCTCAATGATAACGTTGGTATACCCCTTCTCGAAGAGCCATCCCGTTGCGTTGTCCACAGCCTGTTTGACAGCGTTTTCGTCGGTCAGTCGATTGTCTTGCCCAAAATAGAAATAACCAAGAATGACAACCATGCCGAGCGCGTCGGCAAAATCAATAATGCGTTCAAGCCGCGATAGATAATCAGGATTAAGGCTGCCATCGGTTTCAATACCGGAGTTGTGCCACGGCTGTGCTTTGGAGTAGCCTTCAGGGCTCCCGCCTTGGAGGTTGATAGTGAACGCCAAAACCCCGTGTGCGCGCCATATCGGCATCGCGGCTAAAAATTCACGGGTATTGCGTTCGGGGTCCCACTCTCCGGTGTCTGGATATTCCCAGAGATGTATGGTCTCCGGATTCCGGTCATCGAAGATGCCTTGCACCATGCGGGTGTTGATGAGCAAACCCTCGATTTTATTATCTTGATAGAAACGCCCTGGGTAGGTAATTTCTCCGTTAATGTAAAATGCATTGTCAACGATGCTGACTGCTGTCTTCATCTCTCTTCCTTTCCATTTGTACGCCTATCCATACGGGTTTCATGAGGGCCCGTAAATAATTTCGGGTGCCCGTTAACGAAAAACAGTCCTGCCAATGTGGTGCTTCCGTTAATTAAAAAATCTCTACGGTTCATGAATTTCCCTATTATGGTGTTTTATCGTAAACAGGACTTACACAAATTTAGCACGCGGTGCGA
>JAKZUG010000133.1:0-9088 GCA_047516705.1 Candidatus Poribacteria bacterium
ATCAAAGGCTTCCGAAGTCTGCCCAGGCTCAGGATCGCACTGCAGAAGAACTTGAAACTCGATACGGACTGGCAAGACGCGCTTGCTGCTGATTGAAACCACCGGCCTCTTATTATTTCAACTAAAAATAGGTCTTGACCAAGAGATTTCTTCATATATCACATCTATTGACGCTACGCGCCATACGGTGCTTGGGGCTACGCCCACCTCGCATACGCGGGGTCGTAGAATGATGAAAACGATATATAATCAGAACCTTGCAGTATATCTCCGAAATGAAGGGAGAGATACTGCATATTCGCAGTTTAATAGTTAGGTGAAGGGATATGCCTGAACAAACATTGATAGAATGTCCAGACTGCGAGAGCAAAGTCAGTGCTGTTGTTCTTGCCAAGCGAGAATACGTCCAAACGGATGATTACGATCCATTCATTGTGTATTTCCTAGAGTGTCCGATTTGCCACAGAACAATGGTGGGACATTCAGACCTAATGCAGATTGAGGTTGACAAATGGGACTACACAAAACCCAGTAGATTGTGGCCAAATTCTAGCAAAAATCTTGATCGGAGCATCCCGACATTAGTTCGGCAATCCATAGAAGAGGCTCGGAAGTGTTTTGGTGCGAAAGCCTACTCTGCCTGTGCAGTTATGTGCGGTCGTTCCATTGAAGCAGTCTGCAAAGAACATGGTACAAAGAAATGGCAACTAGCCCAAGGACTCAAAGAGTTGAAGGACGATGGTATTATTGATGGTCGACTTTTTGAATGGGGGGAAGCTCTCAGGAATCGACGGAATATAGGCGCTCATGCAAGCGATGAGAATATATCCAGAGAAGACGCGAGTGACATACTTGATTTCACAATTGCGATCTGTGAATACGTCTACGTTCTCACGCAGAAATACGAAGAGTTCAAGAAGCGCGAAAAGAAGCAGCAGATGGCAAAGAAAACGACCTAAAAAATATAGCACTTGCAAAAACTCGCGCGCTACTTTGTGATATTAAGGTCTGCGATGTATATTGGCCCCTTAAAAAGCTACGCCTTGACTGGGGCCACGCCCAGCAATGCATAACACTCCCGTGGCCCGGCTCCAGACTTCATCCTTCGCGGTTTCGGGCACGGCGAAAACTTAGGCGCAACACGGTCAATTGAATCATGTCAGTTACGTTGGTAAAGCACTACGATCCGACCTGGCCCTCAAGGTTCGAAGAGTTGCGACATCGTTTTGACTCTGTTTTGTCAGGAAGGTATTGCAGCATCGAGCATGTTGGTAGCACATCTGTCGCAGGGATGACCGCGAAGCCCATCATTGATGTTGACATTGTCATTGAGCGGCAGGATTTTGAGAACACGAAGAAGCGACTTGCAGAGATTGGATATTTCCATGAAGGTGACCTGAGTATTCCCGGAAGAGATGCTTTTGATCTGTCGGATAGCGGGCTGAAGGAATCTTTGCCTGCCCACCATACGTATGTTTGTGACATATATGGTGAAGCCTTGAAACGGCATCTTGTCTTCAGAGATTTCCTCAGACAAAGTCCCGAATATGTTCGTAGGCTTAGTAACCTGAAATGGCAACTCGCTGAAGATTACGACAATGACCGCCAGTCGTATATGGACGGAAAAGTCGCTTTGTGCGAGGAGATCTATGAGAAAGGGCTGGAGGCCCTGGGGTGCCAGTGTGGTCTGTATTTACCATTTGACAAATAGCACGGCGCAACGCCTAACACATCAGTGTTGGTCTGCGGTGCTGTCGCGCCTTGGCCTTTGGCAATCCCTCTTTCTGTATAAGGACAATCTATGAGATTTGGTGAACAAAAGAGGATTGTTTTAATTTCATATTTGGTAGGGATTTTACTGAATTTATTAATCGGATTTATCATTGAAAATTTTCCAGGAACCGAAGCCATTATCAGTTCTGTGAAAACTATCTCAATATTGACAGTCTGGTGGTGGTTCTACTTCAAAATAGGTTGGAAACTTCCATTAATAAAGAAAATACTCCCTCGCATTAACCTAAACGGCACATGGTTTGGAGAGTATGAATCACGTAATGAAAAAAAAGAAGTATCTTCTGGAGAAATTGCTGTTCGTATAAAGCAAGATTATCTGAGTATTAGCCTGAACTCATTCACAAAAAAGTATCACAACTACTCATATAGCGAAGAACTGAAGTATGATAAAAAAAGTGATATACACGGCATCGTATATGTCTATTCGCAAAAAGAGAACAACATTTTGGACACAGCGCGAAGAAATGGCACAAGTGAATTGACTCTAAAAAATATCAATAATGAACATTGGCTTGAAGGAGATTTTTGGACTATACATGGTACACAAGGAAAGATACGTGTGAGACGAATTAGCAAAAAACATATTGATACTTTTGGTGAGGCGAAGAGTGTAGATAAAATAAGAAGCTGAGGTTATTTATGGCTATGTATGCTTATCTTGATGGTGACGACGTTGGACTGAAAATAGAGAAAAGTCTCCTAACCAACAACGAAACTACACTGAGAAAAATCAATGCAGAAGTAAATACTGTAATTCATGACTTGACAGGATTTCTGGTTAGTTCAAATCACGAAATTATCTTTAGTGGTGCAGATGGAATAATCTGCAAAGGAGAACATATAGATATAGATAGAATCCATTTGTTCCTCCATAAAAAAAAATTCTCAATTAATTTTTCAATCGGTGTTGGACAGTCATTAAGCGAGGCGTTCTCAGCACTGAGGTTCGCTAAGGCGAATGGCAAAAATGGCACCGCAGTTTTAAATAAAGGATTTGAATGGGTTAAGAGGAAATAGGCTGAATGCGGAGACAGCAAGAATGGGCCAACCATACGACATTACTATGAAGCTCGAATCTACTGGCGAAGTCATCAGGATCACCGGGAAGATTCCTAGCGAGGCTTGGGCAACGCTATTAAGGTTTCGTGATGAAGCTAACGAATTCCTTGCAGATCTCAAAGAATGTGAAAATCTGAACGTCAGTTTCTCTTTGAAGGGGAACCCTACGGACGGTTTAAGCGCAGAAGTGCGCGACACTGTCAAGAGTCGCGATCTCGCGATGATTCTCCATCATCTCAGGCCGTTTCTACTTCAGAATGAACCTCTTGAGTTCAACCGGACGGTCAACCTGCTTCAGCGCTACATAAGACATGAGTGGATGGGGGCATGCTTCCAATCTCTCAAAGACTTGTTCTCCGGCAAGGAGTTTCAGAGACAGACGCGCATTACTTCCGGAGAGTTACTTGTCAACTGCGAGCGAACGCTGATGACCTGGCTAAATGCCTACGAGTACCACAGGGACAATGACAAACGGCGGTTGATCAAAGATCTTGACGCGAGATTCCCCGAAGAGTTCTCGCGTTCGTTATTTGTAGTAATGGTAATCGAGAAAGTTAAAGCGGTTCTTAGATTTGGCGATATGATCTCTTCACTTGAGTGCAGGGGAGGCTCTGCAAGCAAACTTCCATACTATACGGGAGATCGATAAGGTTACGTCTTTAACAATCGGTTTCCATTCGCCGCCTTTGGCGGCTTGACCTTCAGAATTGCAGTGCGAGAACTTTCATTCAAAGATGAAACGCTATGAGCTTAAGAGATTTTCTGAACACCATCAAGAATAAATATGATTGGTCGCTCTGGGGCTTCATCCTCGCCCTACTGTTTGGTAGTTTGGCAATCTACTCGGAATTTTTCAGAGACCGCAAACCGGACCTGAGATTCGAAATAGTGAGCAATACGAGCGTTCTCGACGTTCGAGAAGAGTTGGGCAAGTTGGAGATTTTCTATGATGGGCTTGATATTAAGAAGTCCAAGCAGTCCCTGAGGGTAGTAGTAGTTCGAGTGGTCAACCCCGGTGAAACAGCCATTCTCATGGGCCATTACGACAAAAGGGAACCACTTGGCTTTACCTTCTCAACCGGTAAGTTGCTACGAGTGGAATTGCTCGAAGCTAGCAGCCGATATTTGATGTCAAATCTGCGCGTTTCACTCACTGATAGCTTACTTGGTGTCTTCGAGCCAGTAATCTTAGAGAGTAAGGAGTACTTCATGTTCAAGGCTCTGATCTTGCATGCCCAAGGTTGGACACCAATACTTTCCCCACTGGGCAAAATTGCTGGTATTAGGACTATTAGCCTCATTGAGCAATCAAGCACCGAAAGCGAAAAGTCCTACTTGCACCTTGTCTTCGAGGGTGGAGTCTGGGTACAGGCGGCAAGGCTGATCTCATATTCCTTGGGGCTTATCCTTCTGTTGTTTGCAGTCATTTCACCAGTAGACTTCATTTCGGAAAAACTCACTCGGAGGAAACGCAAAAAGCACGTAAAACACTTCAGGAGAGTAACGGACATTGAACTGCAGGATAAGGACGAGTTCCTTTTTTCTGCGTACGAGGACAACGGTCCTCACTATGTACATGCAATGGGACAATTACTCTCTGATAAGACCAAACTCAAAGAAGCAATAGATGAACTGCCCGAACAAAGCGATGAGTCAGAGTCATTACAAACGAGTGTTCGCATTGCCAATATCCCTCCAAGCATCATGCTCCAACGAGGGTTTGGTGTTCGCGCGCTACTGCAAAATAATGTGATACAACGAAAAGATGATTCTTGGAAAGAAGATGCACACATCGTTCAGACGATTCTTGACTTCGATCGATTCCTTGTGATCATTCGTGGAGGTGATTGATCCCGGAAGTGGCGCAAGAGTTCCCCCATCCCCATTCCGGCAAATTGTGCACAAGAAAAATCGGAAGACAGGTAGGCTTAATGCGTTTTCACTTTATTCGCCACGGTAAGAGAGACCGCAAGGTCGGTGATCCTTCATTGACCTCAGAGGGGCGACAAGAAGCAGAACTACTCGCCAGGGAGTTAGCATCAAACGGCATCGCACGAATCTTCAGCAGTCCACTGGCACGAACAAGAGAGACAGCAGAGATCATCGCCACCATTTTGAATCTTGAAGTTACTGAAGATTCCCGGCTACGTGAACGAATGAATTGGGGTGACATCGAAGGACAATCTTTCGATAAATTCATAGCTCAGTGGGAGCGTTGTACCAGAGAACGAGATTACCGACCCAGTGTTGGCGATTCAAGCATTGAGGCTGGCAGACGTATTGAGGCTTTTGTTTCCGATTGCTATATTCAGCTATCCAAAGATACTGTGATTGGGGTGACCCATGGCGGTGTCTTAGCAGACTTCCTTCTCAACGTTTTTTCGTCTGAAGAACTGAGTTGCATCAGTCCGAAATTCTGCAATGACCCATACAGTGGTGAAGTAATCCGTGAATGCTCCGTTACGACGATTGCATACGATGGCAACCAATATCGACTCGACGCTATTGGAGCCATCTTATTGGCGTGAGAAGAGAAAAAACACGTAAAACCTTTTGATAAGTGCCCTGTATGTGGTGGCGAACTTGCCGAAAAACAGGCTGAAAAAGTCTTGCGAGGTGGGAATCATACTGCGATCCTAAGTTGAGAAAGATCACCGGATGAATCACTTAGCCATTTCTTGCCGAGTTGCAACCAGATCAGACATCGAATCTCTACTAAATCTCTTTCCTCAGATCACGAGCCGCCCGCATAGTCTTTCGGCCAAAACTCTCGGACTCGAGGAGTCAACCCGGATCTTCGATGAGATGTCTGACTACAGCAACGTATTCATCGTTGTGGGAGAATCGAACAAGGGAATAGTCGCCGCGCTCATAATGGCGATCGTTCCGAATTTCACTTACGAGGGGCGTCCTTGGGCTATCATCGAGAATGTCGTTGTGGCACGCGAACAAAGAGGCAAGGGATTTGGGAAGAAACTGATGACATTCGCGATGAACCTTGCTGAAGAGAAGGGCTGCTACAAGCTGCAGTTACTCAGCGGCCCAAAAGAAGATCAGGTAGGATTCTATAGAAGCCTTGGAATGCAAGATGGGACGAGTCGTGGATTTAAGAAGTATTTTGTGGAGCGCGAGTAGGGAGGGAGTACGGCCACTAACGCCGGGCTTACGAGCCCTTCCCAACCATACCCCGCCCACACGCGGTTCCGCTAAGGTCGGAAAAACATAGACTTGGTATGTATTACCGTAACTGTTCGTTAATCCCGTAGTTATACGTCATGTTGGTCTTCGAAAGGGCTGTTGAGAACCATGTATCGGAGGAGCAGTTAGTGGATCAGATTCCAACAAAGGAGAAAATCCAGGAGGCCCTTCGGTCAGCTTGGCAGTTCGATGGTTCTCTCATACCGGTACCAGGCACGGGGCGCCTTTTCTCATTCAAGAAGAATGGGGCGACGTTCTTCGCACGATTGAACTGGGCACGGGGTCAGTTCTGTCCGGAGGAAGTTGTCGGGTTCCTCAATCATCTATCAACAAATGATGCCCCTGTCCCCCAGATTGTCCCCACTCTCTCCGGAGATTTGTGTATCATGATCGGAGATGCTGTTGCGCTCTCCGTGGAAACTGATCTCGGTGGGGAACCTTGTAGCTCTCGTCACCTCCACCGATTGGGTGCGGTGGGACGTGGACTTGCTAAGATTCATCTGGCATCGGAGAAGTTCGAAAAATCCAGGATGCGGAAGAAAGATCTCACTGACTTTGTGGAGGTCAGACTTCGGCGAGCGCTTTCCCGTTCTCTTCCTGGCGATCTCCACGACGCCATCAAGACCCTTCAGACCGAGTTGCAAACCACCTACAAGCACCTAACACGAACATCAGTGCGGTGGATGACAACGCATGGAGATGTCTGGGGTCCCAACGTCCACACGGATGTAGAGAAAGTCGGTTTCACCGACGTCTACAGCTCTTTTGCTCCAGCTACTGTAGATCTTGTAATGGTCCAACACAGATGGCTAATGAATGATCTGACTGGGGGGCGATCTCTATTGGAGAAAGAGATGCTGGATTTCCTACGAGGCTATCTTTCTGAGAGACCACTCTCAGTCGGAGACCGGGAAACATTTGGAGTCGTCTGGGCGGTCTACTATGCTGATCAGCTGTCGCACTATATTGAGAAACCAGGAACGGTGAAAGACTCCGTGCTCTCACGCTTTGACTTCGAAGGGCAGATTCGGAGACTACCGTTAGCGGTTGGTGAGATCAGATCACTTCTATAGAGACGACCAACACGCCGTATAACAGCAGCACTTGTGGCTCAGGCCTGACGGCCTTCGACCTAACTTGCTCTCGGCAAGTTCGCAAGTGCGCGGAACGTTACAGGCAAGCGGCGCTGGATGAATCTGGCAGTTAAAAAACAAAGGCCGAACTTTTTATGCTTGAAAAACCTGATATTATCTGGATTTACTGTGACGAACTGCGCACCGATGCGCTGGACTGTTATGGGCATCCCAGATTGCAATTGCGCACGCCAAATCTCGACCGTTTGGCGTGCAGCGGTGTGCGATTCACAAATAACTTTTGCAATGCACCTGTTTGTGTTGCCTCCAGATATTGCACTCTAACTGGTCTATATCCCGAAGACACAGGCGTGTACAACAATGAAGGTGCATGGGCATGAATTCCGTTGACCGTTGGCCGCCAGGCTCTCACATTGTTTTCCGGCAGGTCTGGTTCAATAAGATCTGGGCGGCATTCCCGGTCACCATTGTGGAGGACAGCACGGATAGGATCGCCGTTTATATTGCTCCTGGGGCAGATTTTATGGCACCGAACTGTAATCGTGCAGAGTATCTCAGGGTGCTCGCCAGCAAGAAGTGGCGGCTATCTCACCACACTTGGTCCAGCTTGGGAGCAATTCTGACGGTTTAATATGCAAAACTGTCGCAAAAACAGGAAGCAAAACCAATATGGAACCAACCTTTCAGAATGTCCCTTATGGCCCTCACGAGAGAAATGTGCTTGATGTTTATAAAGTGCCTTCAAAAAGTCCCTCTCCTATTTTTGTATGGATACATGGCGGCGGATTCTACTTTGGGGACAAATCTGAAAGAGGACCTCGTCTCGTTCCCATCCTGTTTGACCAAGGCATATCTCTTGTTACGATAAATTATCGCCTTTCTCAACATGCAATATATCCCGCCCCCTACTACGATTGCAGACGAGCATTTCAATTTGTCAGATATCACGCGCCATCCTGGGGCCTAGATCCGCAACGTATCGCCGTAGGTGGATTGTCTGCTGGGGCTGCTATGTCGCTCTGGTTGGGGTTTCGTCCTGATATGGCTGAACCAGAAAGCGATGATCCTATCGAGCGGGAACCGACCAGACCTGCCTGTACATATATAGTAGATGGACAAACCTCATACGATCCTCGTTTCATCTCAGAACTGATAGGTGGCAAGGTCCACATTTATGAACAAGTATTGGCGGACCTTTTTGGTGTACCGAGGGATGTTTGGCCACATCTTGATGAGCGTGCCGTGCAGTTAGTGGAGGACGCATCTCCGATCAATTTTCTCTCTCAGGATGCTCCACCTGTTCTATGTGCTTACACTTTGTCCCGGGAACATGAACCAGACATCCATCACCCTCAATTTGGAGATGATCTTAAAGAACGCATGGATACGCTAAATTTAGAATGCACTGTCGTAGTGGATAATGAAGATGCTATCAAGCGGTTGAACAAAGACCAACAGGATGGCAGTACCGGCCAAATAACTTTCATGGATGGGACGTATCCGGGTGATTTCCTGGCTCGTCACTTGAGTGTATCCTGAAATCATCTATAAAAAGCTGAACGAAGCAAAACCAAATTCTACGGTGTGCGCTGTAAGTTGGTCCCTTGAAAGACTTCGCCGTGATTTCGGCGAGCAGTTTGTCTTGGAAACGGCTGATTCGTAAAGCCAAGAGCCGTTAGCCGAAATGTCGTCTGTTTTTATCGTGCATACTCACCAACTTTCATAATGAGGCTCTCATGACGAACCATCAAACTACCCAATGGCCTTTTGTGAAAGCCGGAGTTGCAGGAGTGGTTCTTAGAGGCAAGCAAATCCTGATGGTGCGTCGAAAGTACGGATCAAACAAGGGAAAGTGGTGTATTCCCTGCGGGAATGTTGAGATTGGGGAGGACGTTCGGGATGCTATGGTACGTGAAATTAAGGAAGAGACCGGATTGGATGTG
>JAKZUG010000134.1:0-5135 GCA_047516705.1 Candidatus Poribacteria bacterium
GAGTCGTATCTTCAAGCAGGCGTTGGAGCATGTGCGCTTCAATTGGATCTGTTGACTCGCGATTTCCGAATTCAATTGCACTCACCAATCTATCTTCAAGGTCAGGGTGGTTTTGCTCAACGTTGAGCGCGATATCACGGAGCGTGAGTGCTGCTCGGAGCGGTTGAACGAGATACTTATAAAGCAGGTAACCCGTCACACCGACACCAACTGTTAACAAAGCGATTCGCACAAAACTTGGAAGGGGCATTAACCAATCAATGATAGCCTCACCCACGAATACAGCAATTATGCCTGTCAGGACGATAGCGAATCCTGCCGAGAAAATACTACGTTTCCAGACGCGTCTGGCATCTAAAATTTTTGTTTGTAACTCTGCGTAACCTTCTCTTGTATTCATCATTTTCCTCCACCTACATGATCTATAAGATTCTACCGACTCTCTTTCATCTACGTGTTCCTAAGAAACAGATGAAACCTGGAATATAGTATCAATGCCGATTCTTAATAGCCAAATGATTACTGCCGTAAGACATGCCTTTGTTTTACTGACTTCCGCGAGTGTAGCAACCGCCACAGTTAAAACAAAGATATTCCATATACCCAAGATATCTACAAAACTCAAAAACACCAGAAGATACGGATTTTCGACAGATGTCACCAACATGTGGATTCCGGGAATAACTCTTAAATCAATGAGTGCCTCAATATCCTCAACGCGCCTAAAAACTGGAAGGAATGCAATATTGATAAAAAATACCAATGGATTAATCAAGATAGTATGCCACCAGGCCGCGTAGATGTGTTTAAATTTGAGTGCCTCATTTACCTTGAAAACTCGCGATACCACGGTGAGTATAGCACTGAACACAACAGCACAGAGAAGCCCAAGAATAATACCACTCACAGCAACAAGTACCATAGATGCTGCTCTGGTAGATCCAAGCAGCTCAAGACCGGCTAAACTACTCACATACCGTGGGTTAAGGAGCTGCCGTGTAAATGGAAAAACCATCCACGCCAACCACACGACAAGGAAGCAGAAGACAAGGAATGCAACACCCCACTTTGGTTTAGATTTCAGTCGCGTGAACGTGGCTTTCGGGTTTGCAATGAGATCAATGAGGTTTTGCCAACTCTCTTTCATCCACTATTTGTATCTTACTGCGAACACTACCTCTTTCAGAATTGTTTAGGAAACCCCTTAGAAAAACGTCCTGTCCCGATCCGTTTCTGATTAAGTCGCAAACCCAATAGAAAACGCGACCCCTATACCAACCGATAATAGCCAAATGATTACCGCTGTAATACACGCCTTAGTTTTGTTGACTTCCGCAAGAATAGCAACGGCAACCGCTGTAATAACGATCTGCCACACACTCAAGAGATGTACGTTGCTCAGAAATGTCAATAGTATAATATTTTCGCTTGGCCCGATTAACGTGTGTAACCCTGGAATGGCTCTGAGATCAACCACTGTCTCAACATCTTCAATCCTTTTAAAAACCGGTAGTATACTGATATTGATGAGGTATACCACGGCTCGAATCAATAATACAGCATGCAAAAAAGCCGCACAGATATATTTAAATTTGAGTTTATTTAGCCTGAAAATTCGCGCCGCTATCGTAAGCATGACACTCATCACAAGCCACGTGATAATCGCGATAACGAGTGCCGGCACCAAAAGAACCACGAAAGAAGTTCTTTCTTTAAATTCAATCGGGTCAATGCTCGTTTCGCCTCTTGCGAGATTTTGGCGAAGGAGCTGTTCGGTAAATGGCGCGGTTGTCCATGCTAACACAACAGCAAGGAAACAGAAGACAACACATGCAACTCCCCATCTTGGCTTCAATTTCAGTCGCGTAAACGTGGCACGCGGGTTCACAATGAGATCAATGAGATTTTGCCAACTCTCTTTCATAATTCTGATGCTCAGGCGGCAAATACGACCTCAGGCAGAACACTGAGCACCCATAGAATCACCGCAGTAACACGAGCTTTGCTTTTCTCCATATCGGCAAGCACAGTGATCGCTATCGCCATCACTGCGATTACCCACAAACTCAACGGATTGATGTGACTGAAGAACACCAACAGTTTAACGTTTGCACCGGAATCAAACAGCATATGCAGCCCCGGAATCATTTTGAAGTCCGCTCCGCTTTTGACATCTCCTACGTCTCTAAAAACAAGCAAGAGCGCGGTGTTGACGAGTGAGATGAGGCAGGTGATCAGTGAGATGTGGAGAACAGCGGCATAGATATGCCGAAATCTTAACGTCTCATTTTTCAAAAGAAACCGCGCCCCTAATTTGAGAAGGGCACTGCTAATGATGAACCACAGAATCGCAAAAACCGGTCCAAGAAAGATG
The DNA here is from genome assembly GCA_047516705.1 of Candidatus Poribacteria bacterium. GTDB lineage: Bacteria > Poribacteria > WGA-4E > WGA-4E > WGA-3G > WGA-3G. Next base: position 2,375 of record JAKZUG010000134.1, read on the forward strand.
ATAAGCACTCCGATAACCTGAGCCATGGTCTGAAGTTGTCCAGAAGGTGCGTCACTCTGTCCCACTTGTCCAGACATCAATTGTTGTGTGTAGGGTGCAGTAGCCCATAACAGGAGAACAGAAAACAGGTAGAAAATAATAAACGCTATCCCCGACCTTGGTTCCGATTTGAGCCGTGAAAACGCTTCACTCGGTTGAGCAATAAGATCCCCGATGTTCTGTAAACTCTCTTTCATTAGTTTTAACCCCATAGATTAGACAAAATAAAACTGAAACTGTTCTTAAAGATTTATTAGGTTCGGGTAAACGCTGCACGCTAATCATCTAAAGGTATGTCTTGTATAGCAAATTCCATACAAGACAGCAAAGGCGTTCTCAGCTGCGTTCAAAGGCACTTAGCCATGTTTTTCTGCGCTTGGAGACCGCTCTTAGGGTTTACTACTTACCTCTGCTTCTAACTGTGCCTTCTGCCAACCGTAATCAACATCTCCATCATAGAATTTATCTGGATGCTCAACTACCCAAATTTGCTTATGGATAATCCAATTTTTCGGATCTAACGCGAGTGCCTTTCGCCATTCTGCCATCGCTTCCTCCTTTTTACCACCTTCCAGCAAAACGAGGCCGAGTTGAAAGCGGGCAGCTGCTTCAGCATTCGTCTTTACAACTCGCTGATTTGATGATTCCATTTCACGGAGCAGCATCGCATTATAGTCGGGTTCTAACAACCACTCCTCAAGCATCGTAATGGTTTTTTGATCCTTGACATTGACGTTGAAAGGTGCTTTAACCATCCGTCCTGCCTCGTCAATCATAACACCATAGGGGATGGCTTTGAGGTTATAGCGAGTGCCGAAACTATTCTGTGAATCAACGAGTGTAACAAAATCGGCATCCGCAGCATCCTGCCAAGGGCGTACGACAGACGCGCCTTGGGCATCAAGTGCGATTGAGATAAAGTTTAATGCTTCGCTGTGTTCGGCGTAAAATTTCTGCCAGCCTGGCAGTTGCCCACGACAACCTCACCACGAACCCCAAACATAGAGAAAAGTCTTTTTCCCACGGAAATCCCGTAAGCGTCTGGGTATACCCTCCAAATCGGGGAGTGTGAATTCGGGAGCGAAGTGCGCCGGATGGATAACTTCTAATCGGTTCGCTGATGCTTCGTAAATTTGAAAACCGAAAGGTTCGGCGACGTTCGCAGGTTGTGCATAAGTTACGCCATCAATGTGGACAACACCGTTTTTGCTATCTTGGAACCGAAGTGGTACGCACAATTCTGATTCTGTGCCGCCGCAGAGGACCGCGATGTCCTCACCATCTGGATATTCCACTTTCAACCCGAGTTGTTTCGCGAAATCCGCTAAAGGCACCACCCATACATTATCTTTTAGGAGGAAAATGGGGGACTTGGTAAATTCGATACGTTGTGCATCTACTGAAACCTGAAAATCCTCTTTTTTCATACCATCCTCTTCAGTGAATCCCATTTGCAGGCCGATTACAAAAACTAATATCGCCAACACCGAGAGTCCTACTATGGAGTGACGTTTGCAAGTAACAATCATTTTGTTTTTCTCTCCCGATGTTGTACATCATAAATTAGGAATTCAATTATCTGGTTAGCCGTTTTCGGTGTAAGCCCTGATCCGGGTTTTCGCATCATTTTATATACATACTTTCGCCACTCTTCTGGCGTGAAGGTAGAGTTAATGGGGCGTGCAACAGTATGGCATCGACTACACTTGTTGGTAAAGCGTTCGTAAGCCTCCTGCATCTTCATAGGATAGGCGGTAACATCAATAAAGTTGGGTCCCTTATCCGCTGGATAGGTTTTTGGGACTGCGCGCGGCGCGCGCAAGGCATAGATCATTCCAATTCCTACAAGGATGATTACCCCCAAGACAGCTCCCCAGACGATTGTCTTTTGCATATTCACATGAAGTTTGCGCGATTAGTTCTTCCTTAGATAGGCATGGTTTCCAACCGCACCTACAATCCGATTTTAGAGATCGCTGCTATCGCGCGATAATGTCCTTTATCTTCTGTACAATAGAATTCGCACTAATACCGTGAAGTTCCAAGAGTTCTTCCGGTTTTCCAGAACGCGGCACCCCTGTAACGGCGAGTTTGTGGACGTAAACACCTTCAGTTGCGACAGCATCCAGTACAGCATCCCCTAAACCGCCTTCAGGATAATGGTCTTCAACGGTGATTAAAGTGTTGTTTGTCTGAACTGCCGCTGCTTTTAGTGCTTCTGTATCAATCGGTTTGATGGAATATAGGTCAATGACGCGGATAGCGATACCTTCCGCGGCAAGTGTCTCGTGTGCTTTCAACGCTTCATGAAGGGTAACACCTGCGGCAACAACTGTTACTTTATCCGCATCGCTTTGTCGAATAACCTTAGATCCACCGATCGGGAAACCTTCATCGGCATCATAGAGAATAGCAGTTTTTGGGCGCGAGGTTCGGAGGTAAACGATACCTTCGTGTGCGGCAGCCTCGGCGACAAGCCGTTCAGCACTGACAGCATCGCTGGGGTAGAGTACGACTGCCTCTGGAATTGCTCGGAACATCGCTATATCCTCTAACCCCATCTGTGAGGGACCGTCCTCTCCGATTGAAACCCCACAATGTGAACCGGCATACTTAATATTCGCTTGTGAGATCGCAGACATCCGAATTTGATCGTAGGCACGCGATAAAAATGCAGCAAAGGTGGAGACAAATGGAATCTTCCGTCGTTTTGCCAAACCGA
>JAKZUG010000135.1:0-5770 GCA_047516705.1 Candidatus Poribacteria bacterium
TAGGGGATGTAATTGTTGAGGGAGTCGGCATCCTCTCATTGCCTCCGGAAGATCTTAAAACGCTGGACCTGACAGCCGATAAATTTAACCTTGACTTTGATGATGCATACCAATATGCTGTCGCCGCGAAATATGATACCATTTCTGAAAGTAAATATCGCATGCCCAACTTTCCTGAAAGGAACCACGGTGGCACAAACTACCTATGTTTTGTCCAATAGCACCAACATTTCGTATTGTTGGAAAAGTGCCTTGCAAGCAGTAGAGACGTGCGTTATCATAGGATATAAAGGGTTGAGTCGTATGCCAACGACCTGCTTGCCTTCAAAGCAGACTTTTCCGGGGATGGCGAAAACGTCTCGCCTGAGTCGCTTCAGTCCTCGGGCTTGAAGCATCTGTCGTACAGTATGCCCTTGGGATGCGCGCTTTTCCGAAGTCTCGCCAGACGAAGCGACTGCCTCTGTGAACCCCCTTTTCATCCAAATCATCAAGTTATGTGAGAGTTGCGCCAGCAAGAGCAAAACTTGCTGTGCGATAAACCCTGACTTTCGATATTTTCTCAGTGACAGTGCCTGATAATCTTGACAGAACGAGGATTCCGGCGTGCCACTGCGTTGGTCATATTCAAGCACGAGTTCTGCGAGCGTTGCGGTGGTGTCGGTTGAGACCAACACGGCATAACTCCAAGTGCCATCTTTTTTCGGTGTTCTCACAGCGACTTGCCCGGTTCGCCTCGCATATCGATGCGGCTGTTTCACCCACCCGGCTTCTCTCCCACGGACACCTTTGCGCGTTGGCACAGACACCCAATCCTCTACGGTTGCCACTAACTTCTGGATCCGGCGCGAGGTATACATCTTCCCAATGAGTTGGTAACCACGCCATAACGCGTAATTGATATTAGCGTCTGTGCCAAATCCGGCATCAAAGCGGAGGCGAACTTCGCTGCGTTTCTCAGGCGTATCAAGTGCCAGAGCGGTCTCGAGTTTGCCAAGCATCGCCTTGAAAACCGCATCACTGCGGGTGTCGCCCGTGTATAACTGATTACAAAGTATCTCTTGAGTATCACTGCGCATCAGCCGCGCCAACTGCCGGGTATAAGTGTTCTGCTTTTTGGCGATATAACCTTTCTTGGCACCCTCGGCATGCTTGCCAACCGGCAAGGCAGAGAGGTCTATGTCTATAGGCACCCCCGTTTGAGACGCTGAAGCCCCCGAAGCAGCAACTCCATGCTGGCGGCTCATACTTGCTAAAGCCGTTTCAAGTTCTAACACGGTGGCTTCTGGCGTCGCATCTAACGTCTGTTGAATCACCGAGGCATCCGCACACCTTTGATACCCAAACGCCCCTAATAACGCACGATCCGGGCGAACCTGGGTATGGATCTCACACACCGTCTCAGCCCCCGACAGCATCCCTAACACAACGAAAACTAACTTATCTGTCGGACGATACACCACAGTTTTCTGACGGATATTCACCGCGTCATGAAGGGGTTGAAATACTTCACGAACCCGCAACACTTCACCCAGGGCACACAACAGGGCCTGAGGCGTTACCCCCCATGTTTTACGATTGCGCTTTTTCCGTTTTCTTGCTATACTTCTTTTGGTCTCCATTGAGACCCTCCAAAAAGGTTAGGTTATCTATATGACTATGATAACCTTTTGAAAGTCTCAATGGCACATCTTTTCTACATTCACACACCTCCCAGACACCAATGACATTACGCCTTCATTGGACAAAAACAAGGAAACTAAGCAACTTACCAATAACGATTTTCTTATTAATGATTTCTTGTAATAATTTTTCACTTGCGTTAATATGTACAGCAAGTACGACCTCAAAGACGGAGGAATGTGCGATGAAATGGACAAAATATGGGTGGCTTGTGATGGTAGCAATGCTAATATGCACGCCTACTCTCTTCGCAGTCCACGACGAAGACCAGGGACCTGAAAAATTCGGACGTTATGAATTCAAGGAGCAGGACATCAAAGCAGCAACAGACGCTTGTGATGCTGGTGGTAAGCCGGGACCTGAATTCGTGCCGACCGTTCGGGATAAAGAACCCAACTTGGCACTACTCAAAGATGCCAAACCAGAAGCATCTTCTCAGATAGCAGGGTGGTGTCCCCAGCGACACTGCACTGAATACCTCAACGACGGTTTCTATAACAACTGCCGCAGTTGGATCATCGGAACGATACCCGGCTGGGCACAGATCGACATTGGCGATGTTGCCAATGTGAACCGTATCTATTTCGCGAGTGATCATTCGCAAGGCTTCGTTGACCGAACGACAGCGGATTTCGATATCCTCGTCGCTACGACGAAAGCAGACCCGAATTCTGAAGCGAATACATGGGACAAAGTCTATACCCACAAAGGTGATCCAGTCAGCAAGACGACTGAGTTCACTTTCAAAGATGTAGAAGCACGCTGGCTGCGCATCCATGTCCGAACGAATGGGGGTGCGCGTATTGACGAAATCGAGATTTATGGTGGAAGCGATCCGATGGCTGTTGAACCGGACGCGAAACTTACCACAACATGGGCAGAGATAAAAACAGAGTAATACTATCTATTGTAGGCGAGGTTTCAACCTCGCCTGCAAAAAACAATGGCAAAAATGCAATATGCCGGTATAAGGTGCAGCAGCCCATTACGCCCAATTTGATAATATTTTCGTCACTACCCCGGGATTTAACATCTTCTCCGTTGAACCCAAAGGCAAACTCGCTATGACATGGGGAAAATTGAAGAAATAGGGCATGAAATCAACTGTTTAACACCAATAATTTTCGCGCCGCGCAGTACACCTTAATATAGGTGTACAAACAATGACCTACAGCGCGTATAAACATAAAAGGAGAAAAGAAAAAGATGCGCTACACAATATTTTTGATGTTGATTCTGTGTATAGGAACCGTTTCTGCCGATATTTTGTTTGAAGACGATTTTGAGAGTGGAAACATTGACGAATCCAAATGGGCAGCACTCGGCACATGGCTAATTGAGGATAATGCCGATGGTCACGATGTGCTCGGTGAAAAAGTGCTTGACGCATGGGGTGGTGAAGTTGGACTCAGCGTTGATGATTTTCCCGAAGAATTTGATTATTACGCCGATTTCAAAACCATGGATGGCGGGCTCACAGGGTTTGTCTTCCACGGAACAGATGGCAATAACATCTACATGCACCAAGTTTCAACAGCCGGTTCGGGACACACACCGCAACATATCCGGTGGCACCGAAGAATCGCAGGCGCATGGGCAGCGGAACCCGGGGCATTTGAGGATGGTGTAGATCGTGAGCAAAATGTCTGGTACCGCATCAAGTTTGAGGTGCGGACGGGCCACAATTTCAAGGCATACATCGGACCCGTCGGCGGTGGGGTAGGTGAACTGACACTCGTGAGCGAATGGACTGACTCCGAGGGTGCACATTCTCAAGGGAAAATCGGATTTCGCATGGGCGGCGGTGACCGAACAGGTGAACACGCGCAGTACGATAACATCGTCGTCGGCACACCTAACTTCGATCCAGCACCGGTTGAACCGAAAGGGAAACTCGCGGTAACGTGGGGAACCCTCAAAACACAATGAACCCTCAAAAACTGTTAGCAATAGGTATCATCGGTGCCGGTGGTATGGGTGGGCATCATCACAGAGCGGTAACCGACTACGGCGGATGTGTCGTTGCAGTCCACGACGTGCGGATTGAAGCAGCGCGCGAACTCGCAACGCGTACCGAAGCAGCACGCGCCACTACTGATTTGGATGCTTTTTTCGATGTAGAGATGGACGGGGTGGTGATTACTACACCACCCCCCATCCGCCTCGAACCCATTCAGATGGCATGTGACCGTGGTATTTCTCTGATGGTTGAAAAACCGCCTGCGCTGAATATGGCTGAAGGTAGAAAGTGCCTCGCCTGTATTGAGGAAGCGGATGTCATCGCTGCTGTCGGATTCCAACTCCGCTATCATCCACTCTACGAACGGTTGAAGTCATTAATCGCCTCGGAGACGGTACACCTCGTCCGGACAGTATGCACCGTTGACTATTACCTCAGTTTCAGGATGTCGCCATGGTTTCTGCAGTCTGAGATAAGTGGGGGTCCCTTGCCTGAACAGGCGGTGCATGTGTTGGATTGTGCGCGGTTTGTTATGGGAAATCCGAAACCGGTACAGGCACATGCACTGGCTATCAAGAATATGGCGTTGGAACGTACGGAATTTGATGCGGAGAACGCTATCCAAATGACCTATCAATTAGATAACGGCGTTTTCGGGACACACATGAACCACTGCGGGACCGAGAAATTTACTTTCGAGGTTGAGGTCGTCGGACCGCATTTACGTCTACAGGCAAGTATTACGGATAATACTATTCACGGCTACCTTAACGGTGAAACTGTCAACGAACCGGCACCTGCGGAAAATAGTTTAGGTTTAGACAAAACCGGAGCATGGCTGCGCGCCATTGAAACTGGCGACAAGACACTCATCCGTTCGCCTTTCGCTGACGCAGTTCAGACGCTCGCCTTAATTGATGCAGCTGTCCAGAGCCGCGACACCGGTAGATTTACCCAAGTGGAGGAACTCTAATGGTAGATTGGATCTATTTTCGGAATAGCTGAAACTCATGCAAAAAAGTGCAAGAGTTTCTTGACACACATAACTTACAAGCAGAAAACCGTACGGACGCTCGAAAAGAGAAGATGGATGCCGCAGCGGTATGGGGTTTAATGGGCAGTGCTAAGCAGATCATCGTAGCGAAAGGGAAGCGTGTGGAAACCTTTGTGCCAACCGAGGATTCCCAAGAATCAATCCTAAAAGTGGTGATGGGGCGAAGCGGCAGCCTGCGCGCACCGACAGTGCAGAGCGGAGATGTCTTCCTTGTGGGTTTCAACGACATGCTCTATAAGACAGCACCTTTCATTTGATTCCCTCAACGTTGATAAAATAACTTAACAGTTCAAGGATATAAACCGATGGCAACCATTGAAAAGATCTTGATCACTGGCGCGAGCGGATATTTAGCGCAATTTATTATTGACCGGCTGCAAGGTTCGTATAAACTGACGCTGACTGACATCGTTGAACCGGATCAAGTACCTGCAGACACGACTTTTATCAAAGCAGATGTGACAAACGCCGCCGAAATCGAAGCAGCGTGTGCGGCGCAGGACGCTGTCGTGCATCTTGTCGCCTTGGTACGCGGACGGTCAGATAAGCCTGCTTCGTTATTTGCAGATGTGATGGTGAAAGGCACATGGAATGTCGCAGAAGCTTGTGTAAAACAGGGTGTACGGAAGCTTGTGAACATTTCGAGTATTTCAGCGTGTCATCCTGCCCCGAGTGCAAAATTGCCGTACGAGGTAGGCGATGATTTCCAGTTCGGCGCGGGAGACCTTTACTATGCGCTCGCGAAGTACCTCGGCGAGCAGATCGGTGCAGCGTATCATCAGGCACATGGGTTGGACGTGATTCATGTCCGTCCGGGAGTCATCGCAGGAGACGGACAAAACCCTGGTCCGGCAGCCCCCGATGTTGTAACAGATCCTTGGTTTGTCTATGTAGATCCGAGAGATGTTGCGCAATGTGTTGCCCGGGCACTTGAAACAGAGACTGTAAGGTACGGCGCGTATAATGCCGTCGCTGGGCGCGCAGACTCTCGTTTCGCGTGGAAACAGGCAGAAGATGATTTAGGATATTCACCAGAGCACAACTGGCCAGAAATCCCCTGCGACGATGCGTAAAAA
>JAKZUG010000136.1:0-3185 GCA_047516705.1 Candidatus Poribacteria bacterium
ATGAATACGGTGGCGATGTCTGCACAGTGCTGCGTATCTCAGAACGGCTCGGTGAGTGGATAGATGCCTATGATCACGAAAAGCAGGTCGCGCCTGTGACACTCAGGATTTACACGTGGAATGTCAAGGGCTATGACTATATGCTTGACATTGCTGACGCATCGGCATCCACCTAACGATGTAAGTCTCCCCTGAAAAGTGGGCAGTCAGGAAGTTGCGGACTGCCTTCAGTTCGAGTCTGACGGGGTGTCTCCGCGGTGAAAGGTGGAGAAGGGCAGGCGCGTCTGGTGCGTCTGCGATTCAGAAACGGGAATTGAAACTTGTCGATCGTCATTTGGCGGTCTGAATCATGAAAGGCGGGGGCGGGTGACCGCTCTTTGTATAAATATGCACATGAATATCCGGCAACGCTTTATTGCCGATGTCTTACAGACGTATAATCCCAGAGAACATGGCACGCAGATAGGCGACCTTGAGAAACTTGTCGTGCGGGTCTTGCGAGAGACGCATCGGACACCGATCCCTTATGTCGTCAGCAATCTTGCGGCTGAGGTTGGGCATCATTTACGAAAATCCGCATGGACGCGAGAATGGCAACTTGAACACGTTGAGGTTGATGCTTGGAACTGCTGGCACTACCAATTTCGACATAAAAAGAGTAAGAAGCTGGTGGAAATGTCGAGCCGAGAAGATGAAGGTGGTTTCGATGCAGCCGTTGACGATCTGCGGTTGGTTTCCGCGGATGTACGAAAAAAATAATAGAGGTGGGGACTCTCAATCGTCCCCGACTCACAACATGTCTATATTTGGAGATGTATCATGATTTTAGTAAACGTCATCAACAAACTCGCGAAAAGCGAAATCGGCACGTTTTTGTTGTGTGCCGAACACTACGAGGCATTACAAGCCTCACAGACCCAGACGTTATTCGCCATAAGAACGCTCAATCGGCATTGTAAAGGTGAATGTATCGAATGCACGCAAGGCGAACAAACGCCGATCGAATTTGATCCGGTGCCAGAGCAGATTGAAGTTTATGTTACGTTTGAAGATGACTCCGGCGATATGTGGAGCGCATCCGGCAGGGCTGGACACCTCATATACCTCTGCGATAACGAGGGCGGTGTCTATACCACGATGGAGGCATTGAGACGGCGCGGTGTGAGTCAGTTACACATTGAAGCAGGTTATGAACTGCATTTAGACTAAATTGGAAAGTGGTATACCTTACGACTTTCCGCAGGGGACGGGGCGGGCAACCGCCCCTTTCATTGATCATGACGAAAGCATACGTATGCAAGGAATGCGGAGATGTCTCCGAATTCAGGTCAGCGATTGAGAAATTTGGTGTCTGTGAGGATTGTCTGAACATCACTGTCAACGAGAAACTTAACGAGATCACGAGTCGTCCGCGCCAGCAGGGTATAGACAAAGCGGCATGGGTGCAGGAATGCAATGATGTGCTAACAACACACGGCTTTGCTCCCGAATATCTCTGGTGTTGTAGATGCGAATGTCCGACATCACATGCTCAATTAGGAGTGGACGGCGCGGACTCTCAAGAATGTCTGGATTGCGATTTTCGCACGGCATACCGGAGGAATCTATAAATGAACCAAGTCATCCATTTTGAGGACGTTACCATCGGTTGGCACCGGTGCGGAAACTGTGAGAGTAGACTCAATACCGTTGACTCTCATAAATCCTGCCCGATCTGTGGGCAGAAGTTCGTCGTGTCCGTTTTAGCACGCGATCTATTGGAATGTCGTAAGACACTCCGGGAGGAATCAGATGAAAGGCGTTAGACCGCTTGACAATACCGAGATCAAGAAAGTTGCAGATGCGTTTACAGGTGTATTTGAGATACGCAATCGAGGGCTTTTTATGTTGGGTGTATCCGTCGGTGGGCGTATCTCTGAACTCCTCGCCCTCAGAATTGGCGATGTTTATCAGAATTCTGCGCCTGTCACCAGCCTACACTTTGACAAGTCGATCGTTAAAGGCGGTGAGGTCTCAAGAGCCGTCCCGGTCAATGCCGACGGTAGAGAAGCGATTGATATGTTGATCAAATGGCATCGCGAGGTCTATCAAAGCACAGAGAAAGACCAGCCGCTTTTCCCTTCTCGTAAAAAACTGGGAGGGCAATTACAGCCGATGAAACGCAAGGGCGCGCACATCATGCTAAAGGATGCTTTTAATGCTGCGGGACTCAACGGCAAACTCGCCACGCATTCACTACGGAAATCCTTTGCACAGCGTGTCTATACACAGACTGGCGACATCTACATGGTGCAGGAACTTCTTGGACATCAGAACTCCCAGACGACGCAACGCTATCTCGGTGTCGATTACGTCAAGGCGCGTGATGCCCTTGAAGCGATGGCACTGGCAGCTGAGAAGTCCGGGACACCCAAAGTCGAACTTCACGCCGTATCGGATGCCGATCTCGTTGCCGAAATCCGCAAACGCGGCTATACTGTAGAGAAAACTCGGTAACCGATTGCGATATTGAAGGATGCGTGATATAATACGCATATTCCGAAGAAAGGGGTTGACCCGTGACAACACAGAAACAGCGCGAGGCTTGTGCGATCGCTCGGAAGACATCTCAGACAAAACGAGCGGAAAGGTCGGAAAGGTCGGTCGGTCTCTGGAACAAACACGCGCCAGACATCACTGTTGAGAAGATTGCCAGTGAAATAGGCGTTGAGCCGAGAACAGTCTATCGGTATCTCAAGGACGCAGGCATCCACCTACCACCACAGAAACCGCCTGTCCGAAAAATTGATCCCGCGAAAATCAGGCAGGCGCATGAACTCTATAAGGAACTCGGCACCAAAGCGAAGGTCGCAGAGATTATGGAATGCACACCCTCGATGGTCGCAATATACCTCAACAGGCGTGTTGAAACACCCGAATAGCAACAAAATGTAAGTAGGGCGAGGGACACAGCGCGGAGAAATCCGAGTTGTGTCCTTGTATTCTTTTTTTAAGGATGTCTTGATGTCCGCCGAAGTTGCGCGTTTTCGTCGGCTTTCACAGTGAAGTCAACCGACGCGGTTCGGACACACTAACAATTGACAAGAATTGGCACGTAGGACAGAAAATAGGGTGGAAACCGGAAAAAAGGTTTTAGGGTTTGCGGAATGTTAGGTTGACAAGTTGGTTGATTAACGTCTCGATTT
>JAKZUG010000137.1:0-3566 GCA_047516705.1 Candidatus Poribacteria bacterium
AAGAGGGTGTGCGGGTTGCTATTCTGCTACGTGGTTACAAACGTCACGCTCGTGAGAAGGTGACGATTGTCTCGGATGGTGAAAAAGTGTGCGTTTCCCCAAAAGAAAGCGGCGATGAAGCGCACATGATGGCAAGACATCTCAGCGATATTCCGATTATTGTAGGTAGAAAACGTTATTTGGCAGGACAGGTCGCTCTTGCGCGTTTTAATGTGGATGTACTGGTCCTGGACGATGCATATCAACATCGGCAGCTTGGGCGTGATGTTGATATCCTAACTGTTCCCGTAACACATCCTTTCGGAAAACCGGAGGGACTACTGCCAGCGGGAACCCTACGTGAACTGCCGACTGCGCTTCGGCGCGCGGACATTATCCTACTGACACATGCAGACACGTCTAACGTCTCCGTATGCACCAAGGAGGCGGTGAAACGGCTCGCCCCGAACGCGCTGGTTTTGGAGAGTATTCATCAGCCAACACATCTCTATCCGCTGATTCCCAAAAACGGTGAAGAGACTTCGAATGTTCCGTTTGATATAAAAGAACTCAAAGGAAAACGACTTCTTGCAGTCTGTGGAATCGGAAACCCAGAGGCTTTTGTCGCAACCCTTGTGCGGTGTTCCGCAGACAGCGTTGAACTGTTGGCGTTTCCCGACCATTACGTCTATACGGAAATTGATAGGAAGCAGATATATGCTGCGTTTCGAGCAGCAAGGGCGGATCTGATCGTCACAACACAGAAAGATGAGCAGAAATTAGCGAACCTTGTGGAACATCAGAAGCTTCCGATAGTTGTGTTAGCAGTTGCATTGGTTATTACTGAAGGCGATGAGAAGTTCACGGACGTTTTGCTGGCTTCCAGATAAATATTCATAAGACCTGAAAACCGAAAACTATGGTAGATTTTAGAATTACTTGGACATTGCGATCGGCACGGTTAGGAAACCGTGCCTACCGCGGGAGGGCGGAAGTGTCTATTTATTTCTAAGCTTTACTATAAATGTTCTTGCGTTGTCGGTCGAGCCACTTGACAGAAAAATGGAGCAGATTCTCCATAATTTTATCGTTGATTTGCACGTCCTCTTCTGTCTCGTTTTTCAGACTCGTGACAACGTATAGTCCTTTCTGGAAGGGGAGAAGTAGCAAGACGGATGCGTTTTTGAAACCGTTGCTCGGAAGGCCAGCAGCAGCGGTATTCGTTTTGGCAAGAGATGTCCATTTTCCGAGCGGATCTAGCCACATGTCGTCCAATCGAATAGGAGGCTGATCCATCGTATCTGGATCTGTATACCCCATACGCTGATCGCTATGGGGACCCCTGTTTCCGTTCAGTGGATTCGGGTATTGAAAGATGCGTGAACGTTTACCTTGCGATGTTGGAAAAAGTTCATAGGTTTCTTCGCACTCAATTCCAGTAAGCGGTTCTGGAATCCATCCAGTGCCGCGACGCTGTTTAGAACTGGCTTTAATATCTTGTCCGGAGACAATTGCGATACCACCTTGGCTGACGAAATTTTTTATCCGGTGTTCAGTATCAATGTTCAAACGATAGCCGGATTTGTAGATTTCTCCGTTGCCAATCCACAAAATGTCAGTCTTTGCGAGCCTGTCGGTACGCAAACTTTGGACCTCGTTGTAAATTATATGATGCCCCTGAATATATTCAAAACGTTCCAGGATGGGGAATTCCACGGTGGATGTGTTCCCCGTGAGTGCCATGAGTTTGAGTGGCATTGCAATTTGTACTTCTGAGCGCATGTTCTTGGAAGATTTGGAACCTCCGTTTTCCGGTTTCCAAAACTGTCCATTGAAGATAGCATCTATGCGCCCCAAGGTTCGGTTCCTGACGAACTTCCAGTTCCGTGCGCTCTGTTCAACTATGTTTAGATTGCGCGTCTGTGGATAAACGACCGGTGCCAATGCGGCGTGCCGAATAGGGTTACTGTGTATCTGCTCAACGAGGGAGGTGTATGCCGCAATCTGCCCTCGATTTATCGGCAGGAGCCTCTTGTGGATGGGGAATCCATGACGGAGTTTGTTATCAAAGCGGCGGAACGCATTCTCAACATCCCATCGTCGGCTATAACTGGTGTCAATCGACTTCAAATCAATCCGTTCTTCGTTGATATTCGTCACGTACCCGTGAACAACATTGATACCGTGGATAGGTTCGCCGTCTTTGTCGGTGATAGCGATATCTTCTGCGTCGCGCATATCCAAAATAGCATCTGTCAAGCCTGTTAGACTAAAAAGTTCGGGCTGATACTTCTCTGCGCTTTCGACAATCGTGCAATAACGGCGTGGAAAAACGATATCTGCGTCGCGGAAGGAGCGAAACTTAAACAAGATCCGTTTATAATCTTTGATAGAATGCTGGTGTCGGGTTGCGACACGCTCAAAGGGTTTCACTTGACGATTAATGACAATATCCAACGGGAGTTTTTGAACGCTAAAAGCTGCGATGTGGTATTCATACTTGTAATCCTTTTCCCATTTCGGTGCATCCTCCCACAGATGGATGCGTCCAAGCTGGATGGGATACGGCGTATTGTTTTCAAAGACAATGGTGTTACCTTCCGCGCGACACCGTAAGCCGCGGTCATCACGAATGTTTAGTGCGTCAAGGTTATGCTTGAATTCACAATCAAATTCCCATTCGTCCTTGTAGCCGTTGCCGTCTTTATCCTTGACATTCATCAGTGCGGTATGCTTGTTGTTATAGTCTTTGAGGATGGCAGTATATTCAGTATCATCTTCATCGAAATGGACTCGGACTTTGACGCGTGTGCCAATCAGGCGTTCGATTAGGCGTTCGTAACTTTCCTGTTCCAAGTAACTGGTGGATTCCTCCTCCAACTCCTCAAATCTTTTTTCAATATTGCCGCCGGCGGATTGATATGCTTCATTATACCTTGCCAATCGCGTGTCAGCACCTTTCCTGAAACTGTTCCATACCATGCTGATGGCTTCATCGAGTGCTTTCTTGAGCGCGATGAACATGTTCCGAATTTTCCGCCCGATCTTATAGACCATGGGTGGGTGGTACACGCGTTCAAGTTCCCAAGTACGTTCGCGCAATTCGCTGGCGTTCATTGAATCAAAGTAGCGGATGTAAGCAACGATTCCGTCTTCACGTTCGGCGTTCGTGAAGATATAGCTCGGTGCATGACCGCGTTGCCGCGACTCTTCAGAGATAATTTCCATACCTGTAAACTCGAGCCGCATGGTGCCTCGGTAACGCTGTCCGTTCTTCATCTGAAAGACGACGTATTTGTCTAGGAGTTTCTTTAGGAGTTTGTCTTTCCTAAAGAGTCTGATTATATACCCGATGCTGCTGATGAGGAACACAAGGACGATAACCCCGACGTAGACCTGTGCGTTTGACCACCAGCTGCGTACCTGTTTCTGTGCCTCCTCAACAACGTTCGATTCCTGACCGATTGCGGTAGACAAAAGGGAAAAGAAGATGAAAATTAGGACGAAGATAGCGGTATTAATATGGGAGGCCCGCGGGCGGTATGCTGGAAGGCTCGTTGTCCTTACGCTTTTAAACATCATAAGAC
>JAKZUG010000138.1:0-31768 GCA_047516705.1 Candidatus Poribacteria bacterium
GTTCACCGCTATCCCACTGCCATTCACCTTCCTTTTCTAAATCGGTAAGTCCAATCCATGAGGAGTGGCTCCTAAAAATTACCTGCAGCCAGTGCTGTTCATCTTCGTCGTTGATGGAGACGAGATGCGCACCTTCCTCAATAGCTTGCTGTTGCGCATCGTGCCAGTCCTGACACTGTATATTTTTGTAAGCGTGCCCGTTTGCGGGGTTAATGACCCAGACACTTTTCGGTGGTTTTGGTACTTGTGGTGGCACAGCCGCTCGGACTTTAGGTGGGACTTCACTCTCTTCAATAACGATAACGTTTTCAGCACTAGCGGGGACTTTACTCTTTTCAATTTTACCACCGATGCCAACTTTCTGATCTGTCGATTGTTTGACATCAGGAGGGTTACCGTCAAGTGTTATAACCAGATTCTCTGGTTCCACGCCGTCTTTGAGCAGGAAAGGACCTGCCCCTCCAGAGAGACCACTGTATTTCACAGAGAGCGTGTAAAACCCCGGTTCATCTCTATATTGCGTAAAATGACCATCGGCATCCGTAAAACAGTTGGTTCCGTGGGTTCCACCACTATTCGGATTGTTCTCATCTCGCTGCCGCATACTCAGATTTGCTTCGGAATTAGCGAGCGGAGTGCCATCGGCATAAACGATTCGTGCTTGGATCCGCAGCCGAGACTTAACCGTGATTTTGACATTTTCGAGGGGGACACCAGGCTTCAGGGCAAACGTGAGCCCGCCAAAAAAGTCGGGTTCCTCCGTGTTATAAAAAAAGGTGACCTTCCCGACCTGAAGAGAGAGGATCTTCTTATCCGGTTCAAGCCTTCCAAGCATCATCAATTCGGGTGGAATCTGTTCGCCTTGACGAATCTTCTCTGGATCAACCATCTCAAACGCATCCAGTACGGCACTTGGGAGCACGTTTAATTGAACGAGTCCGGGTTGGATATTGGCAACAGTGAAAGTGCCATCTGCATCGGTTTTCACCTTGGTCATGGTGCGTGGCATCCCCGGACCTGCCATGCCTTCAGGAGGTCTCTGAAATTGGGGAAAACCGCCTTCTGGTTGTAGATGCCCATCGCGGAGCTGTATAGGTTGAATCGTAAAAGTGAACTCGGCAACAGGGTTCCCTTCTGGATCGACGACTTTGCCTGACATTCCACTCGGTGCTTGTAATGCTGGTTCCGCAGGAACTTGTGCCGCTGTCATGTTTATTATGCCGAGTAAAAGGATTAGTGTTAACACTGTGAGTTTTTGTGTGGTGTAAGTCCAATTCATCTCTATATCTCCTTGTGTGTTGATGCGCTCAACGCTTTTCGGTATCATCTTCTACCTCAGACGCGCCGATGATAAAATTCTCTTTTTCCAGAATCGCTCTCTCCGTCATGCGTATAAGCGGATTGCCCGGACGTGCCACCTGCCATTTTCCTGTCATTCCAACAAGGACAATGTAATTCGGGTTCGTATCGCTGTCTTGAGTGGATTTGGTGATCTCGGCAGCCTCCTGTGGTGAGCTCCAGTTTGTATAGGTGACCGGTTCGCCGTTGTCCCACTGCTGTTTTCCTTCTTTGGAAACGGTCGTCAGTCCGATCCAAAAGTTTTCTCCTTTTCCAAACACTTCAAGGAGCCATTCCTGTTCTGCTTTGTCGTTGATAGCGAGGAGGTGTGCGCCTTGTGCTGCTGCTTGCGCCTGTGCCTCTTCACGGGTTTCACAACGGATCATTTTGTAGGCGTGTCGGTTGTCCGGATTGATTGCCCACATGCCTTCGCGTTCCCGTTTTCGCGCAGCTTCAAAACGTGCTGGGTCGTGGGCGCGCGGGGCTACCACAACTCTCTCAGGTTTGGGCGGTTCAGGCGCACCTCCAAACTTCAAGACCAGTCCATCAAGTCGCTGTCCTTCCTCAAGCAGAATCTCCTCCGCTTCCACGGTCTGTCCTTGGTACATTACAGTGACGATGTAGTAGGCAGCCTCATCCACATATCGCACAAAGTACCCATCGGCATCAAGCGTTCTTGTACCGCTGCCGCTGCCTCTGCCTCTACCGTCTATGCTGCGCCGACTTACATTAAGGTTAACTCGCGCACCACGAAGCGGAGTACCGTCCGCAGAAAGAACGCGCCCACGGATACGCATCCGAAGGTGAACGGTTATCTCCACGTTTTTAATATCTGCATCTGCCTCGATAGCAAAATTTAAACCACCAAAATGGTGCTGCCGTTTATCTAAGTAAAAGGGTAGCCCCTCAATCTCAATAGAGCGGATTTCATAATCTGAGTTGTGTTCAGGAAACAGTGTTAATCTGCTCACCGAAGGTGAAACAATGTCGGTAATTGAGAACGCACCTGTGGCATCTGTCTCGCTGGGTTGTGCTGGCGGAAACATACCTTGAAATCGCTGGTGCTGATGTGGAGGCGCGTTACCCGGGAATGACGGAAGAGCGATGATGAGGCCTTCAACGGGTTGCCCCGCCTCATCGATAACTCTGCCTGAAAAGCTTGCCGCTACACTCGGGAGAGAAATCGCAAGCAGAAGTGCAACGCTCGCGAGGAAAACTACAAAGCGTGTGAAGTAAGAACGTTTCATGGTAAACGCCTCCTTTTGTGAGTGTGGGTGAAAAACTTGGAGTGCATGTGTGTCAGATAAAATATATTCTAACATTTGCGTCAGTTATTGGCAATATGAATCATTAATTGCGTTAGAGGTTATCACGTAGATACGACTGGTTTGCCGAGGTTCGCGTGCTTCCGTTTGGCAGGCCCGTTTGTGAGATAAATTCTACGCACATCTATTTTCGTTACAGTATATTTCTTCTACGGGTCAAGTATTTAAATAAAGACACAATTTGTGGGCGAAAAGGGTGCATAATTTCAGAAAAACTGTCAAAATCTGATGTCGTATGAACGTTACACTGATACAAAGCCGTTCAGTTTTCTATTTTTTACCCTTATCCCCGTCTTCGCTGGCGGGAGTTGATGAAGTTTAAGAATTTAATTCGGTAATGCATATCAGCCCCTCTTCTGTAGGAGCGAGCTGTGCTCGCGATAATGCGTATCAGCCCTTCCTTTGTAGGAGCGAGCTGTGCTCGCGATTTCGACGGAGGGCCACTGAATGTCTCTGACTGATATTAATTATGTTGACAAAATTCAGGGTGGATGCTAACATGACATTTAAAGTCTACAAAAGTCCGTTTCGGGCTGCAGGCTGCTGCTTGCAAGCCATATTCTTTTGGGGAATCTTAATGAAGATAACAAAATTAGAGACATTTCTGGTGCAACCACGCTGGCTCTTTCTTAAAATCCATACGGATGAGGGTTTAGTAGGACTCGGTGAACCCATTTTAGAGGGGCGAGCGAAAACGTGTGCCCAAGCCGTTGATGAGCTTGCTCCCTACCTCATCGGTGAAGATCCGAGGCGAGTTGTCCATCACTGGCAGGCGATGTATCGCCACGCATTCTATCGCGGCGGTCCCATTCTCACAAGTGCACTGAGCGGTGTAGAGCAGGCACTCTGGGATCTCGCGGGAAAATCGCTCGGTGTTCCTGTCTATCAACTCTTCGGCGGACCAACGCGCGACCGCATCAGGCTCTACAAAGGCGGCGGCGATCCAGACGGTATCAAAGAGTGGATTGATAAAGGCTTTACCGCCTTTAAAACAGGTGTTGCAGGTGGACGACCTGCACGTATCATTGAGAACAAAGCCTTCATTGACAGAGCCGTAGATCACTTCGCAGCGCTGCGGGAAGCCGTAGGAACAGAAGTGGATCTTGCAATCGATTTTCACGGTGCTGTCAGCCCACAAACCGCAAAGGTGCTTATTAAAGCGTTGGAGCCTTACCAACCGATGTTTGTTGAAGAGCCAATTCAGTGCCAAAATGTGGACACGCTCGCCGAAATCGCACGGAGCACCCACCTCCCGATTGCAACCGGCGAACGGGTTTTCACAAAGTGGGGATTCCGTGAAATTCTGGAGAAACAGGCAGCGTCCATCCTCCAACCCGACCTCTGTCACGCTGGGGGCATCAATGAAGTCCGCATCATCGCAGGGATGGCAGAGGCTTACTACGGCGGCATCGCACCGCATAATCCCCTCGGTCCCATCTCATTAGCCGCGTGCATCCAGTTAGATGCCTCTATTCCGAATTTCTTGATGCAGGAACATACGACGCTCGGTGAAGGGTATCTCAAGAATCCTTTTGTCTTCAAAGACGGGTTCGTTGAACTGCCGACCGGTCCCGGACTCGGCATCGAACTCGATGAAGACGCACTTGAAGATAAGATTGATCACGATTGGCTGAATCCAACGTCGTACCACCCCGATGACGGCTCCGTCGTCGATTGGTAAAGTCGAGACAAAGTAGTAGGCACGCTCCGCCGTGCCGTAAACAAAAGTAGTAGGCACGCGCTACCGTGCCAATGCACATTTATGGAAAAATTATGAAGTTTATCATGTTCACAAAACATCTGGAAGGGTTAGAAATTCCAGAGATTATCACTGCCTTACAATCGGTGGGTGTCAGTGGTGCGGATCTATGTGTTCGTCCCGGCTATCCGGTGAACCCAGAAAATGCCACAGCGGCATTGCCCGCCGCCGCCAAGCAGTTTGCTGATGCAGGTTTGTCGATCCCACTCGTCACAACGCCGGGCGATTTTCTCGACCCGGCACAGGAAGAGACACGCCGTGTCTACGCCGCTGCCGGTGAAGCAGGTGTCGAAAATATCAAATTGGGATATTGGCATTGGCACGCCGAAGACGGTGGCTATTGGGCACAGGTCGATTTTATCCGATCGCAGTTGGAGGGGTTTGCAAAACTCTCCGAACAATACGGACCCCGGACATGCATCCATAATCATTCAGGAACTTCTATGGGTCTGAATTCGTGTGCTGTAATGAATCTTGTCAAGGGTTTCAACCCACAACACGTCGGCGTTTTTGCCGATACTGGACATCTCTCCATCGTCGGGGAACCGATTAACATGGCACTCGATATCGTCAAATCGCATCTCGCAGTTATGGCATTCAAGGACTTGGCGCGTTCCCCCGGCGCACGTGGTGGCAGCGTTGTCCGAATCGGAAAAGGCTTCGTTGACTGGGAGACGACGGTGAATACATTACAGACCATCGGCTTTTCAGGTCCTGTGAGTTTCCATAGTGAATACAGCGGGGAACCCGTGGACACCGTCATCGATCTCGCCCGTGTAGATGTCCGCTTCATTAGAGCTTTATTAGAAAAATAAGGGAAATAGAATGGCACAATTTCAGTTAGGCTTAAATACCAGTACAATTCGTCCCGCTGGGTTAATGGATAAGATCCGGATCGCTTCCGAAACCGGTTATTCAGCGATTGAGTTGTGGAACGACGATTTAACGGCTCACGAGGAACAAGGCGGTTCGCTCGCCGATGTAAAAAAAGCACTTGACGACTACGGGCTTTCGGTACCTACCGTCATCGCCTTACACGGCTGGCTCAATACAACAGGCACTGAGCATCAGGAAGCCATTGAACAGGCAAAACGCCGGATGGCGCAAGCCGCTGCTGTCGGATCGACTTACATCATCTCAAGTCCACCGCGTGAGGTGGCGGATCTTCAATTAGGCGGCGAAAACTACCGCGAACTCCTTGAACTCGGACGCGAATTCGGCGTTAAACCCGCTATGGAATTCCTCGGTTTCGTGGACGGTGTCAACCAAGTCAAGCATGCGTGGGAAGTGATGGAGGTCGCAGATCATCCCGATAGCACGATTGTTCTTGATCCGTTTCATATCTATCGCGGTGGCGGGGAAATAGAAGATATGAAGGGCATCCCCGGCGAAAAAATTGCAGTCTTCCACTTTAACGACGCGCCCGCACAACCCGCACGCGAAGCACAATCGGATGCGGACAGAGTATACCCCGGCGACGGCATTCTTGACCTCGGACAGATGATTTCTATTCTGAAAGATGCCGGATATGCAGGTGTCATCTCATTGGAATTGTTCAACCCGAACTATTGGGCGCAAGATCCTGCAGAAGTTGCACGAGTCGGATTGGAAAAGATGAAATCTGTTTTGTCCGATTCTTAAATAGTGGGAAAAACGCAAACACCCTTCTTCGCGGGCGGGGTTTGATGAAGTTTGAGAAATATTTCGGTAATTCTATATAAGGGCAGTTTTCAGTCAAGATGCGTCTATAATTCTGTAAGTCTTGTAATCCCGTGAAAACTGATTCAGACGATGGACCCTACACATTACCCATTTATAGTAAAATCGAAAAATATGTTGACACTTTAGAGAACAATAACCCTCCCTCGCTGGCGGGGTTTGTAACCCCGCCTTTCCGTTGATGTCCAAGTAATTATAGGCTTTACTATAAATTCTTGATCTTCATGTAACCCCGCTACCCACAGTTTGTTTATAAGGATAAAATACTACAAAAGAAACCTCATGGGTTTACAAGTGGCAACTTGGGTTAATAGTTAGTCTGCCACGACTTCCGTCTCGAACAATGGTGGGACCTGCCAAGGTCGCCTGAGCATTCCCATATCGCTCGCAAAATCTTTTCAACAGACAATTTCCCCACATGTTGGGTTCACTCGTGTTTTCGAGACTTCAAGCTGTCCGCAAGAAGATTCGGTACCGCGAGGGTATGATATTTTCTGTTCCGTTCAGCACAACCACACACTTAAGTTGAACTCACGTTAGATAAAACTTGTCGAGAACGTTAGCATGTAAACACTACCTGATGATTGGCTCTCGCCATACCTCTTGTAGGAGCGATCTCCGAATCGCGACTTCTTCTGTAGGCACGAATAAAATGACGGACATCAGCGGCATGGGGTTGCCCGGTTTTTCCGGTGCGTCGCTGCGTCCCTTATTTAGGGAACCCCGTTCCATTAAAAAAAGGAGACTTTTGATGAAACGTTTCAAACGCACAGAATCACGAAGTCCAGCGATGTCGCTTCCACACGTTTTCGGTCTGATTTTGGCTATCTGTGTCATGTTTTTTGCCCTACACTTCTCTGCGACGGCACAGGAGGTCGTCAACATTCCGGATCCGAACCTCCGTGCTGCCATTGAGAATGCCCTCGGCAAGGATGCAGGTGCCATAGTCACAAAGGCGGAAATGGAGACACTGACCACCCTGCGTGGAGATTCCGCCAACATTAGCAATCTGAGCGGCATTGAGGCGGCGACGCATCTGACATGGCTGAATCTTTACAACAACGAGTTATCGGATATCACGTCCCTATCAGGTTTGACGCATCTGACATGGCTGAGGCTTTCCTCCAACAAGTTATCGGATATCACGCCGTTATCAGGTTTGACGAATCTGACGAACCTGAATCTTTACAACAACGCGTTATCGGATATCATGCCGCTATCAGGTTTGACGCATCTGACAAACCTGAATCTTTACAACAACGAGTTATCGGATATCTCTGCGCTGGCGGGCTTAACAAACTTGGAGAACTTGTCTCTGGCGAATAACCAGGTATCAGATGTCTCAGCACTCGTAAGTTTGACGAATCTGAGGCTCTTGTCTCTGGCGAATAACCAGGTGTCGGATCGCGATACGTTGGCAGCCCTCATTGCGCAGACAGTTGTATATTTTCAAGGTAACCCGGCTTTTGAGACACCCGGTCCCAAAATAGAAGGACCATGGTTATGGACAATTGCACCAACAGATGAACGAGACGGTAGCACTGCAGCATCTTCGGGGAAAGATTATCTGTCAGAGGCGAGTGGTGGCGCGATGACCGAAGCGCACATTGCCGCCAACGGTGCCACTGCTGGGTCTGTCGTTGGAGATAGTATGTGGATACTCGGCACCCTCACACCAACAGGCGACAATAACATCATTGGGTTGCTAATCACTCTCGGCTTACGGACAGACATAAACACCCCTGTCGCCTACGGTGTCGTCTCTGTGGAGTCTCCGGGAGAACAAGACACAAGACTGTACGTTGGAAACGGGGTTCCTGTCAAGGTCTGGCTCAACGGTGAACTGGTTCATGTTGATGTTTTTGGTCAGTATAGCGCGAACGATTACCTGACGGCTTTCCCTGTCACACTGAACCAGGGTGAAAATCGTTTATTCGTCGCTATCTACCGGTCCCATTTTTGGCCTTGGAGCGGTTTTTTCGGTTTTGAAGATGGCACGGAATATACGCTCCTCGAACCGCAACAAACGCTGCCAGCGGATGTCAACGCTGATGGCAGCGTCAACATCCAAGATTTAGTCCTCGTTGCGGCAAACTTCGGAGAGACCGGAGAAAACGTCGCGGATGTCAACGGCGATGGTGTCGTCAACATCATCGATCTTACCTTAGTCGCAGGGGCATTAGGACAAACGGCAGGCGCGCCATCGGTGCCTGCTTCGGCACTGGCGTTGCTGACTGCCTCGGAGGTTGAGCAGTGGCTCCAGTCAGCACAGCAAGTGAACCTGACAGACGCAACTTTTCAGCGTGGCATCCACTTCTTAGAGCAGCTCCTTGCAGCATTGGTTCCCAAAGAGACGGCACTCCTGCCGAACTACCCGAACCCGTTCAATCCAGAGACATGGATACCGTATCACTTAGCAGAGCCCGCAGAGGTTACCGTGGCCATCCATACTACCGATGGAAAGTTGGTCCGGACACTGGCATTAGGTAATCAACGCGCTGGCATTTATCAGAGCCGCAGCCGTGCGGCGTATTGGGATGGACGCAATACACAAAGTGAACCCGTCGCGAGTGGCATCTATTTCTATACGTTAACAGCGGGCGATTTCACCGCCACCAAGAAGATGCTGATACGCAAGTAAAATTTCCCAGCATAGGGTGGGCATAGAACCTCAAAAACTGTGAACGCGAGATTTTCATGCCCACCCATCTACAAAAGCAGCCGACACGCACGTAAGTTTCCAAACTCACCTCCTTTTCCAAATTCCGTGATACCACGCTATAAAATATCCAATAGAACGCGAAAAAACTTGACCATAACCTGAAAATCTGATAGGCTAATCAGCGACCTTAATTTTGTAACAGGTCTTCAATAACAAGGACCTTTCAACTCCCAATTTTTGGTTTCCTTTCTAAGTGAAGTGCAGCGAGCACATTTCGCTCCTATCGCGCAAAAACCCTGACCGAGGAATTGGGAAAACCACAAAATAACTGAAAAGTCTTGGTATGCACAGAAATAAGTTTTGATTTTCCACGCGTATGTGCTATAATAATAGAAGGCATATTCTAAATGTATTCTTGATCTCCCGACCGAGGTTAATTAACAAGGAAAAATTGAATGACTTATGTTGACGGATTATTGTCATCGTTGACGCGTGTCAAAAAAGCACGCTCATTACGCGCCGCCTCATGGGATACCACAGGCAGGAATAATGATGCTTGGGATATTGCACCCGGTGAAACCCGCGTCATCGCAGATATTCAAGGATCGGGATGTGTCAATCACATCTGGATGACCCAACCAAACGGTTATCGAAACGTACTAATTCAAATGTTTTGGGACGATGAAGAACACCCGAGTGTCTTATGTCCGTTAGGCGACTTCTTCGGACTCGGCAACGAAATCGTTAACTCGTACGACTCCATCCCGTTCTCCGCCTCCACGCACCAAAACAACCAATTTAATACAGGCTGCGCGCTCAACAGTTACTTGCAGATGCCCTTCAACCGCAGCGCAAGAATTGAACTCGTCAACGAAGGCGATACGAGCCATCGTCAATACTTTTACATCGACTATGAGCTGTACCCCGAGCCACACGATGATGATGTCGCCTATTGTCACGCACAATTTCATCGTGAAAACCCGTGTGATGGGTGGGGACATGAAATTCGCGTGAATACACCCGAAGCCAATATCATTAATGCAGAACGGCTCGCGTGGGACAACAATTACCTGATCCTGTCCGCTGAAGGCACAGGCCACTATATCGGTTGTAACCTGTCGGTTACCAACTTCCAAGGTACATGGTGGGGTGAAGGCGATGATATGATCTGGATAGACGGCTATAAGTGGCCCCCCGATTTGCACGGCACGGGTTCAGAGGATTATCTCAACCAAGCTTGGGGAATGCAACAGAACGCGTTTGCACACAACGGCTCCGCGATTCACGAAAATAATACTGACGGTTACCAGACCTCCTATGTCTATCACATCGAGAACCCTATCCGTTTTGAAAAGGAAATTCGGGTTACGATTGAGCACGGACACGGCAATCACCTCAGCAATGAGATGTCTTCTGTCGCCTATTGGTACCAAATTGAACCGCATGCCCCCTTCGGCATTTTACCCGTCACACAACGCAAGCCGGTCCTGAAGGATGAATCTGGTGCATGGCAGATTGAAGCATCTGCACAAACACCCTCAGCGAAACTCGTGCTCAACGATGAGATGAAGCAGATGAAACAGAAATGGAGCGAGAAAAAATAAATGCTCACCGGTTTTCAACAGTTTTTAGCCGCTTGTATCGGACAAACAGAGGAAGAGACGGATCAACCCGACGATGCACAGCGCGATGACGAACTCCGAACGGAATTGGATATCGCAATCGATGATAATTCCGTAGATGATACTGAACCAATGGTTACCACGGTTTCCGAAAACGCGGAAACCGAAAAAAATGGGACACCGTTCCCGCTGGAGGAAGCACCTCTGGTGGACGATACTTCTACTGTTACTACAGACGAGAGCACCGAAACGCTTATGGACAGTAATGCCGAGACTGACGAACCAGACGCTGACACCGTTTCTGATGAATCAAGCGGCGAGACTTCCGATAACGCTCCCTCCGACAGTGGTGATATTCCCCAATCATTAGCGTCTGCTGATTCTGTTTCCGAAGACGACACAAAATCAGAGCCAGAGATTTCCTTGCCTGAACATGAAACTGAGGACAGTCCGCAGGCTACCGATAGTGAAGACACAGAAACTGAAACGCAAGAAACAGATGAAATAGACAAAAGCGATAATGCCGACACAGAATCTGAACGTCCACAATTGGAGCTGGGGATTGTTGAGGAGATTTACGACTTTGTGGAGATGTTTGGGCAAAGCACTGTTTCTGGGACAGAGCAGGCATCTGCAAGCGGAACAGATTGCGCAGGCGGTGTTACAAAATCTGCGATCTTTGAACATCCAACGCCAACAGAAACCGCGAAAATCGACTATACGCTCTCACTTCCCGATGTTGATGACCAAGAAAAACTTTTCTTACACTTTTTCACCGGCTTGCGGGACGGTGTCGTCTTTGGCGACGCGGCGCGACAGCTCGGTGGCGTAAAGTTCGCTATTGAAGTTTTCGACCTTCAGAATAATGTAGATTTAGAAGCCGCACCAAATAGATGTTTTGAATCGGTGTCTACGGAGTGTCGTTGGGCGGAAAAAGGGGTTGATCTGACGCACTATGCCGGCAAAGAGATCGTCGTATCATTTTTGACGGAATGCAACGTAGAGGGCAATAGCAACTATGCTTGGGCATTATGGGGCAAACCGCAGTTACGTAAACTCAAACAGACTTCCCTCCGAAAAGGGAAAAGAGATTCGGAACCACAACTCCAATGCGGCATTGCGGTCCTACACTTCAGCGATGAAAGGACACAGTTCCTTGAATTCAACCAACCTACATCAACAGCAGTTTCCGCGCTAACGGACTTTTGCATCGCATCCATAGAATCAGAAGAACCGCCCGTCAAAATATCACTTTATACAGCACTACCCAAATTAGAGATTGTAAGTGTCGGTGCGACAACCGCTATCGTTACTGCAGATGAAGACTTTGAGGTACAATGTACCCTTCGGAATACCGGCACCGCGCCGCTCGGTAAGGCGGACGATGTCCGAATCTCTATTAACGGTGTGAAGTTAAGGCGTGGACGCCCCAGACAAACAGTTGGAGAACTTGAACCGGGCGAAGAAACTTCTCTTTTCTGGGTAGCGCGTCGTTTTCCACAACCGACTGTAGCAACTGCCTCAGTTTCGCTCAAATGCCAAACCGCAGCCGGTGAAGCGCGGGACACAGTTCAAGGCAGTGTTGCGATTCGTCCTGCATCTCTGAAACTTGAATCCAAAGTGGTGAAAGAACTGCACACCTACACGGCGGAAGACGGTAGCGTTGTAATGGGAAATAAAAATCTTCGCATCCTTTTTGTTCGAGGACCTGAAGCCACACAAAAAACCGGTGACGGTGGTGCTGAAGACCCTACGGGTCTTGACGAAAAGTCTACGGATCGTGGTTTTGAATACTATGTGCTATCTGTCGCGAAAGGTGGCAACTATCAACAGGTGGCAACCTGTCCAGCACTCTCCGAGGTTACCTACCTTGATGCATCACAAAACCGCCAAACTGTCCAACTTGTTCCTACAGCCTATCAACTTGCGGGGAACAATCGCGGCGAATCCATCATCCGGCTAAGCGGTGCAGATGTTGATGCTGATGGTGTGGTGTGGAACTATGAGATGCAGTGGACGCTTGCTGAAGATGCAAAGCGGATTAAAACAGAATATCAGTTACAAACTGATGGCAACAGAGAACTTCTCGCCTTCCGCGGTCCGGTGCTTTATGCCGGGCAAGGACGGAATCGAGAAAAGAAGACAGCAGCACTCTTCCCTGGACTTGAATTCTTGGAGAATGATGAACGCTCTTCAAGCGCGCGTGATGCAGCTCCTCCACTTGACAACCGTCTCGTACCACATCCGTATAAGATTACTGTACCGGTCATGGCAGTAGAGATGCAAAAGACGCTCGTCGGTATTATCTGGAATCCGCTGGAAACTTGGGATGGGGAAAACCAGATGCTCTCGGCGATATTCGCCTCACCGAATTGGCACCAGCATCAGAAAAACCACGCACTTGGTGTGTTCCTACCGACGATACCGGCGTGGGTTCAGGAGAATCACACGGAGGCTTCTATTCCCTACCCGCTGATATCGTCGCGTCCGATATCCATCAAAACCGAAATCATTGTTGATGGAAATGCCTCTATTTTAGATGCTGTGGCACACTGGACGGACGCTTATGGTACCCCTAAACCGCTGCAACTGCCTCGCAGTGATGAAGAAGAGGTACTGCTTTCACGGCACGGATTTATGCACACAACATGGGACGAAAATACAAAAAAATCCCGCCATTGTGTTGACTGGGCAGCGTACAACGAACCCGGTTTCGGCACCCTGCTCTGGTACGACTACCTCGCTACAAAAGATGAGCAGGTCAAGGAACGGGTGCTGGAAATTATAAGTAATACCGTAGCCGATGCTGGTCCAGGAGGCTTGGCGGCACGCGGTTCCTGTCACATCTTGAGATGGGAGTTCCCGTTCTATATCGGCAGTCTTGATGCCGCGTTAGCTTACATGGAAGCAGAAACGCAGCAACGCATCGCTACGCAAGAATCGGATGGAAGTTGGCGGTGGCATCCGACAAACGAGAAAACTGCTATCCTCGGAAAAGCAGGTGAAGCGGTACTCGGCACCTGTGCAGAATCGGCACTTCTACTCCTCAAACACGCGCGGATTACCGGAAACAGAACCTCGCGTGAGTCGGGTTTGAAGGCACTGGAATTCATGAAGCAATTCTCGCTGCCACGCGGCGCACAAATGTGGGAATGCCCGATGTACCAACCAGATGTTCTCGCAGCCGCACACGCAATCGGGGCTTATGTTGAAGCCTTTGAACTTACCCAAGAGAAAGGGTACCTCAAGCGGGCAATCTATTGGGCAGAAACCGCACTACCGTTTCTATACCATTGGCATCTGCCTGACCGACCCGGCATGCATTTCGCTTCAATTCCGGTTTTCGGAACGACTTTCTATACACACCCTTGGTTTGGTGTACCTGTCCAATGGAATGGATTGGTGCTTGCCTATTATTTACAACGCTTGAATCAACACACCCCGGATGAGCGATGGCATCAAATTGCTGAAGGCATTACTATAAGCGCGATGTACCAGCAGTGGGAAGACGGCGAACTCAAAGGCACTTATCCTGATGGATTCTACGGTTTCTGTACCGAAGGCAAGGGACCGCATCTAAATCCTGAGGATATTATGGTTAACGTTTATGCGCTCCGAGGGCTTGATCCGGGTATTAAAACCGCTATCGCTGGTGATATACACCTGAGTTCGGGAGCGAAGGTAGATGCACTCACCCTAACCAACAACGGTCAACTGAAGTGGCAGCTCAGTTATGCTGAGAACGAGACGAGTTACTCCGTCATTGTTGGTTGCGGACGCGTCCCACAAACGCTTCGGGCACGCTACCAATTCGCATCACCCGCGGGTGACACTCCAATCTCCAATGAGGAGGACTCTACCAGTGGTTCTGAATCTGTCAACGGACTCGGCAAATATGCCGAGATTGAGATCCCGGCTGTGCAAACGCTTGAAGATGTTGAATCTGGATGGCTCTATATTGAAGATAAGGATGCCATATTGGTAAAGTATCTGCACCCTACCACGGGTGTGCAGTTTGAACTTTTGACATAGTAGTAGGCACACACCGTGTGCCGTTACCTTAAGGCAGATACACGCGAGGGCAGATCTCTCATAGGTCCGGCCCAAAATAATAAGGAGATGTATAAAATGGCGAAAAAAATTGTTTTCACCACGTTCGTTCTGGTTACCGTGGCAATTGTTGCCCTCGTTATGTTTACACATAATGCGAGTGCCCAAGATGACGCAGCCGCGTCCGAAGCTGCATCGATGGTGGACTTCAAAGTCCTTGGCGGTATTATCGTTGAAGGCGTTATCTTTAGCATCGTCGGTTTAATAATTCTGATGGTAGGCTACAAAGTCTTCGATTTGGCGACTCCGTACGACCTAAATCGTCAGATTGCCGAAGAGAACAACACAGCTGCGGGTATAGCGGTTGCAGGTGTCCTGGTATCACTTGGTATTATCGTCGCCGCTGCAATGGGTGGATAGAAATGTCGTCGTAGCGACACTGAACATGCACACCTCACGAAAGGCGCGGTGAAAATCGCGCCCGCAACCGACGAAACTGTATTTATAGTAAAATCGAAAAATATGTTGACACTTTAGGGAGCAACAACCCCTTTCTTCGCTGGCGGGGTTTGTAACCCCGCCTATCCATAATGTCCAAGTAATTGTAGATTTTACTATATCTATATCCACGCGCAAAAAACGAAGGAAGATAGAACAATGGCACAAACAACCTATTTGGCAGATCAGGCTGTCAGTGATGAACAAATACAGGAATGGGTTGAGACTTTCAACCAGCGAGGCTGCCTGTTTCTGCAAAATGTCTTGCCCGCTGATCTATGTGCGCAGCTTCGACAGGATTTAGAGTGGGCACTCGAAAACGACCCAAATAGTCTAAATGGTGGAAGTCCGGCAGGTCGCATGCACTTGAGCCATCGAATGTTTGAACACAGCGAAGCCAATCGTCGATTGTTTGAACTCGAACCGATTGTCTCTTTTGCTGAGGCACTTGTCGCGGAAAACTGCCACGTTATTCACAACAATTCGTTCCAAACCTTTCCCGGCGGCGGAATCACGTCTTGGCACCAAGACGACGCACTGCACTATATCGTGACGGACGGCGAACCCCCCAAAAACGTACGGCTACCGGTGCTACTCTTTACAGCGAATTACTACCTCACCGATGTCACCGAGATTGAACACGGTGGTACAGAAGTTGTCCCGGGCTCACATCTTTTTGGCGCATCACCGCCGAATCCGATAGACGGAACAGAGTGGGAAAAAAAAGTTCAGTATAATCTTGGCAAAGCGGGCAGCGTTATCATGTTCAATAATCAGGTATGGCATCGCGGGGGGCCTAACCAGAGCGATCGTATCCGATATATCTCGCAGGTGACTTACGCACGCCGACTCATCGGGCATAAATATTATCCGTTTATGAACTACAATATGCCGGATTCTGTCTACAAAGACGCGAGTCCCCGTTTACGACGATTGCTCGGCTTCCTCAATCACGGTGCCTACGGCTAATTTCCGTGTTACCTCACAGCGGTAGGTTCAGTTTGTGGACCGTATCTCATAAATATGGTTTTGGTGAATGAGATGATTCCGTACCCCGGTGTCCCACAAACAAAAACACTTCACCAACGTTGGCGAGGTTTTGCGGCGTACGCGCCCAAATGCGATCTGCATTCCTAACCTCGCCTACTGACCACTGATTGCTGAAAACTGAAAACCAATATGAAAGCAGCTGTTTTCTCAGAACAAGGTAGTGTAGAGGTGCTTCGCTACACGGATGTCCCCAAGCCGACGCTTGAGGCTAACGAGGTGCTGGTTAAAGTTGAAGCTTGTGCAGTGAACTTTCTGGACCTCCATGCCCGGCGCAACCGACCGGAGATCGCAGCGAAACTCAGTCGAGGAGACACTCCGCATATACTCGGATCCGACATCGCTGGAACAATTGCTGAGGTCGGTGATATGGGCTGCGGTGTTGCGGTGGGAGACCACGTTGTTTTGGCACCATGTATTCCGTGCGGGGTCTGTAGGGACTGCCATCGTGGTGCCGAAAATTTGTGCGACACGCAGAAACTCATCGGCTTCCAAACCAACGGTGGGTACGCAGAATATGTGAAAGTCCCTGCCCAAAACGCGATTCAGATACCAGAGACCCTCTCGTTCATTAATGCTGCTGCGATGCCGATTGCGTATCTTACAGCATGGCACATGCTGATGACACGTGCCCAGCTTCGCCCCGGGGAGGATGTCTTAATTCTTGGGGTAGGTGGCGGTGTCGGAAGCGCGGGGCTACAAATCGCGAAGTTGACCGGTGCAAGAGTCTTTGCTACAGCAAGTAGTGATGAGAAACTCGCACGCGCACGGGAGATGGGGGCAGACATTACGATTAACTACAAAGACATAGATTTCTCAGAAGTTGTGCTTGACGCAACAGACGGGCGAGGGGTGGACGTTGTGCTTGAACACGTCGGTACTGCGACGTGGGAGCAAAGTATTGCCAGTCTGGCTAAAAATGGAAGGCTCGTCTCCTGTGGTGTTACAACAGGTAACATCGGGACAATTAACATCCGAAAACTGTATCAGAAACAGCTAACCGTAATGGGTTCCGCACTCGGCACAGTAACCGAGCTCCGGACGCTTGTCCATCTCGCTGCACAAGAAAAATTGGAGCCTATTATAGACCGGACTTTGCCGCTCCACCGTGCCAGCGAGGCGCATTCATTGTTAGAGAACCGTCAAAATTTCGGTAAGGTGATTTTAGTCAATACTTAGAACGGTAAATACCCTATAATGCCCTAAATAAAACTGTGTAAATCTCACCAAACCCTTTTGAAGCAACGTAAACAGGCAATGCGTCCAGGAATGTACAGATCTAAGCAAAGATAAATTGGGGTCCATCTTCTATACTAAAGTCGCATCCTCGTGCAACGACTGAATCTCGTTTCGTTTAATGCGTAGTACCCTACTCCGTATCCTAAGATGTTTCTTCTCTCGATGCCGCTTGTGTCTCTGCTTTCGTTTTGAGGAATTCATAAAACTCATAGAGCGTTTC
Organism: Candidatus Poribacteria bacterium; assembly: GCA_047516705.1. Classification (GTDB taxonomy): domain Bacteria; phylum Poribacteria; class WGA-4E; order WGA-4E; family WGA-3G; genus WGA-3G. The sequence goes on from JAKZUG010000138.1 coordinate 17,480, forward strand.
TTTGTCTTTCTCTGTAAATTTCATCATTCCTTTGAACATGGCATTGACCTTTGGGTCGGCTAAGAGATCATTGTGGCTTTTCTCTGCTTTTCCGAGTAAATAATCGGTCGTAACTTTTAAAGCGTCAGAGAGGCTGGAAAGTGTCTTAAACGAGGGCTTGCGAGTTCCCGATTCAAATTGCGAAATCGCGGCTGGCGTTAGATTCGCTTCCTTAGCGAGTTCCGTTTGCGTCAATTTCAGTTCACGACGACGCATTTTTATGCGTGAGACGACTTTATCAACCTTTGATTTTTGCGGGTCTTTGTTCACGTGTGACTCCTTTTGCTCAGACAGGCAGGCATCGTTGAACTGCCTCTGAATTCTTTGTAATTTTGGCATCGCTTCCATAATTGTTATGAGGTGCAGTTTTATTTATTATAAAGTATTCTGCTGCAGTGGAGAGACGAAGACGTGAATTATATTTTAACCTAAAAAAACCGTAAATGCAAATTTTAATTTGACAAAAATTACAGTAATAGTATAGAATATACCTAATTGTTGCCAAGATTATATTACAAAAGACTCCGAAAAGCAGATATTTGGAGAAGCCAATGATGCCGAGTCAAGAAGAAGAAGAAAAGGATCAGTAGGTCACATTCCATATTACAAACCGATGGCGGATTCGATTCGCACAATGTGGCTTTGTAGGTTTTATAGGCACCCTCGGCAAAATACACCAATGTATTATTGTGGGAAATGTGAGAAACCAGAAAAGGTGGGAGACTTTACAATATGAGAATTCGTAGGAGTCGCAAATATTGCTTGCGACACTTCACTGCCCTAATAAGTGTATTAACATTTTCTCTTTCTATGATGCTGGCTATCCGGTTGCACCATCCCGTGCATGCACAAACGCTTTCCAGTACCAGCATGAAAACTGCAGCTATCCAGATACGGGATGACCTCTCTATCGGCAACATCCGGAAGGATATCGCACGTCTGTCAAGCCTTAATAGCCGTGTAACGGGTTATCCCCAAGCCGCAAGTGGCAGCAAATACATCTTTGACCGATTCGTTGGAATCGGCTTACAAAACGTGGAAAGCCGAGAGTTTCCCGTCACTGTACCGATTGACCACGGTGATAGTATCATTGAGGTCCTCTCGCCTGACGCTACTGTTCTACATGCCTTTAAACTCACACCGCTCTGGCCCAACCTTGTGCGCACTTCACTGTTAGCAGATGGGATTAAACACACCGTGTTAGCAGAGGAAACACTGCAAGACATCGCCGAAAGTTACCAAGTTGACGAAGCGACTATCCTCGCAGACAACCGAAACGAATTTTTGGCAACCCCTGTTGTTGAAGGGAGTACCGTGTTTATTCCGACCGGCGGTTTATCCGGTACGCTCCTTTACGGTGATGATGGCGAACTCGCTGATTTCAACGACACCAACATCGGCGGATTTTGGCATGAACTCCAAGATGGAGATACTCTCACAACGCTCGCTCGACGCTATCGTATCACTGAATCCAGCATCACCGACGATATACTTAATGAACACCTACAAAAAGCGTCCGACGGCATTGATAACGATGAAGATAGCACTATTGATGAATATGGTGAGATCCCGTTGCTCTCTGAAATTCGAGGATGGGCAACGGATGGCATTGATAATGATGCCGATGGTTGGACAGATGAAATGCCGGGCGATGCTACAGATGGCATTGATAACAACAACGATGGACAAATTGATGAATCTGGCGAGTTCGTCGCCGCCAGCGAATCAAATGTCTTTATCCCGAAAGGCGCGATCGTACTCCTTGACTTTAACTCCAGTACACGCTACATCAACGCCGCAATGCTCGGTGGCACCGTTGTCATCTTCATCCAACCTGAAACAACCATTCGCGGAGAAGCCGAAAACAAGTTTGGTACCGTCCCCGCCAACATACCGCGGTTTTGGATTTCTAAAGAAGATGCTGACTTTCTCACCAATTTGCTTGAAGAACAGCACGCGCAAGGCAATCAAGTCGATGTCCGGGTCAGGGGTAAAATGACTTGGGAACGCCGCGTCGGACAGAATATACGCGGGTTTTTGGAGGGTGGAGACCCGACACTACGCGATGAACTCGTCGTCGTCACCGCTTATTACGATGCTATGTCTGTTGTGCCAGCAATGGCACCTGGCGCAGATCCGACTTGCGGGATCGCAACCATGATGGAACTCGCGCGCCTCTTTAGTCAGCCACAATATCGTCCAGGCTACTCCATCCTTTTTGTCGCAGTTGACGGTCATTTCCAAGGACTCGCTGGCATGCGTGCCTTCATGGAAGGCATCGGGCAGGATATTGTCGGGACTGCTACAGACTCACCCGGTACACCGACAATGCACGGGCTCCGCCGTGGACTCTCTACGGACATCATGGAATTTGAAGCATTGGGCAGAAGGCTCCTACTCTCTATTGATCGGAGCGTGCTCGTCGATCTCCCCGCCGATTTCTTCCACGGTATACACAAGGTAAAGGCTGATCTCGAATCGCTTAGCACAACGCTTGATGGCTTGGCGAAAACCCGCTCTGAAATCGAAGGTCTCACGAATCAGCAGCGCGACTTCTCAGAGCGTCAGAAGAAGCAGGCAGATAGAAACAGAAAACGAGAGAAGCAAGGTTTTACCGGTGAAGAGAAGAGTCGCTTGTTAGCAAACCTTGCCCGCTCAAAGAAAGAGGCTTTACAAACAACACACTTCCTCCGAGACATTATTAAAAGGTTAGCTGAAGTACGCACCGAAGCACTCAACACAAGTCGAGAAGCGCAGCACGAATTACTTGTGGAGTTGGCTTTGCCGGTAGCCCGCCTTGATATATGGGCGGTGGATAAGCTCATTCGTTCTGTGGAAACAGGTGCTGTTGACGAATATGCCAAGCACCCAAATGACGCATATCTTCTGCCTGTACAACAGGGTTCGGACTGGTATATACCTGTTCCTGAAGATCTCCCCCAAGAACTCGTCCCTGATATCGAAATGCTTAACAAAGTCCTCGCAAACTGGGAGATGAGTGACAAACGTAAGTTTGCCCTGATGTGGACCCCTGAAAAAGTACTCGACCGACATCTCGACTTGCACGGACTTAATAAAATGAAAGAGGCACGTAGCGTTTTACGCGATGCCACCGACACCCAAGCAGTAGCAATCCAACGCGAAACCCAACTACTTGAGAAGATTCTTTCACAAATCTTTGATAGCCAGCCTATTGAAGATGGAATTAAGGCAAGCATTCGGAAACTCAAGGAAACAGCATTGTCACAAGAACCCGATAAATTGATTTACGGCGGGGAGTATCTGTCTAAAGCCGGTGTAGAACAGCTAAACACTATTGATACCCAGCTCCGACAACGCTTAGCCGAATCCGAGGACACTGTTGACACCGGTGTACTGATAGCTGACCTACTCAAAGACAAACAGAGTATCTTTGAAATCGCCCTTCGGAACGCAAGGTTGGAGCGAACACGTATCCAGAATTTGATCGCAACTTCAGGAACATTGGGACGCGAATATTTGGCTGAAGAACACCTCATCTTGGAAAACTATCTATCAAACGATGAGGTGGAACAGGCATTCGCGTTGCGCAAACGCATCTCATCACAGATTAACGAAACAGAACTGTTAGCAATCGTCAAGAAACGAGCGGATACAGACATCGTCGCACTCGAAAACCTTATTGAGCGTCTTCCGACATTATATGCAGATTTCGATGAAGAGATGAAGACGCTCCTACGTGATAACATGTTAACCCTCCGAAATTCCCGCTTCCGCAACATCCAGAGTCGTATTGAAAAGATGTTGCGTATTAATACCAGCGAGTACAATCGGAAGCTTGGGCAGATTGAAGCATCTATCGCCCTCCAAGACCTATTCAACCGCTATTATACCTCACTCTATATTAGTATTGATCTTTCGTCTCAATCGAATCAGTTCGGTGTCTTCAATAAAGGCTGGTTCTACGACCAAGAACCCGAATTTGTACTGCGTCGTGAGTTTGCCAGTATCGGTAATAAACTCGCCACCTACGCCCAAGATGCCGACTTCGGTGTCCGTATACGAAAACTTTGGCAATGGACAGATGACCAGATACGACAGGCCGTTATGGCACGCCAATGGACGGTCGCAAATGGGATTTCCGACAAAATCGCACTTGAAGGAAAGACCCTTGAAACCCTACTCAGTTCGCACTTCAACAAACTCAGTGGGCTCAGCGGTGTGAGCCGACTCATGAAGATGCAGTTTGAGCAGTGGCGCAATCAAGGCGAACCTTCTGAGGATATGCTTAAGGATATGGATTATATCCGAAAAGAGGTGGAGCGTTTCATCCGAAACGATGTACGCACCGCAAAGAAGAATCGGAAGAACAGTATCCGTACACGTGAGCAACTTGACACAATGCTCCGACTCCGGCACGAGGACCCAGACACCTTCTCTGAGGAAGAGATTGAGGACATCAAAACCCTCATCTCAATCGCAGGACTCGGCGGAAAATCCAACTTCGTTAACGCCATATCCGCAAGTGGTGGAAAGACGTGGAAAACCTACATCCCCGGTAAAATCGCCTTTGACAGTGAAGTGGCAACGCTTGTTGGGAAAACCGGAATCGCTTTTGCAACTACTGAAGACGCACGCGTTTTAACCGATACCCCACTTGACACAATTGATCGCGTCGATTTGCGCGAAGGTGGTAATCTCCATCAACAAGCACAGACACTGGCATCATTACTTATCCAAGCGCTCCGGGATGAAAAGATGCCTACCGCCGCTCGCGTCGGCAATTTCTACTGCAACCTCTTCGGTGATGTCGTCGAATTCGATGCACGTGAGTCCGCACTTCCCAATAAACCGGTACCTTACCCCATCTTGACACTTCGCAGAAAACATAAAACCATGATGGGGGTACGCGGCGACCTGTTTGTTATGGGCGATAACAAAGGCAACTTTGAGGTTGCCGGGTTAGCCATGGAAGGAAGAGCCACACGTCGGCTCGGCGGTGTACAAGAGGTCGAAGCATACATTCTTGACAAGGATTCAGGGGACATCGTCCACGCGCCTGACTTAGGGAACTATGGTGCGAAACTTCTCCCGAATAAAGTGCCTATTAATACCCGTAGACGTGGGTGTCGTGTCGTCACATTCCCGTGTGTTTCCACAACTATCTACGATTTGGTTGACCAGCGGTATCTACGAACCTTGCGGGAACTTGAGATTTATAACGCACTCACTGATAGCGCACCGGAGAAGTTTGGGATGTCCAAACCGTGGCAACAGGAAGGGGTTTCCGCAGCTGAACCCATCGCCCTCGTCTACAGCGAACCGAACTCACGTATTAAAATCGGAATGGCTTACGGGCAGATCGGTAAACGCCTCCTACTTATCAAAGCGACGAAGAGTGGTATGAAAAACCCCACGCTCTATACGGGCGAAGGATTTGTCGTCCGTGAAAACGGACAGATCCGTCTCACACCCTACGTCGTTGTCCGAGATATGTGGTGGCTCGACGAAAACCGATCACGGCTCTATAAACGGTTCGGTATCTCCAGCGACCGGCTCGACAAACTACATCAATTCGCGAATGAATACCTTGCACGCGCTGAGACTGAGCTGCTCCAAAGGGACTATCAACAAGCACTCAAACTCGCACGCGCCGCATGGGGTTATGAGTCTCGCGCATACCCAGATGTTAAACAGACTGGTAACGATGTCGTCAACGGTGTGATGTTCTATCTCGCACTGCTCATGCCGTTCGCCTACTTTATGGAGCGGCTCATCTTCGGTTTCCCAAACATCCACAAGCAAATTCTCGGCTCGTTCGGTATCTTCTTACTCGTGTTTTTCTTCCTAAGCCAAGTTCACCCTGCCTTCCAGATTACGACGACTCCTGTGATTATTCTAATCGCGTTCGTTGTGCTTGCGTTGACGGTTATCGTCATCAGCATCATCGTCCGAAAATTTGAGGAGCAGCTCGAAAAAATTCGGCAAGAGGGCAGCAAGGTTTACAAGGCTGATGTCGGCAGGTTGAGCGCAAGTGCTGCAGCGTTTAGTTTAGGGATTTCCAACATGCGGAAACGGAAAGGACGGACGATCCTGACGTGTTGCACGTTGGTAATTCTTACTTTCACCGTTATCTCGTTTACTTCCGTACGGACGTTTATGCATCCGAATCGAACGAGTCTCCCGCAGGTGACACCGCGCTATACGGGTCTCCTCATCCGAGACCAGTACTGGCGTCCGCTTGAGGAACCGGTGTTGACATCTGTGCTAAACGACCTGCAGAAAACGCAGATCACATTTACTGCCTTAGAAAGGCTTCTGGAACGGAAAAATGAAATCCTTATCAAAGACGGGCAGCAGCCGATTAATATTCCAGAAATGGTCGCCGTTTTAGACCAGGGTGGCTTCATTAAACGGAGAGACGGAGAATCCGTCGTGACCGTCCGAAACGTCGTTGCACCACGTGCTTGGTATCAGTCCTCAGGGACTGGGGATCAGTCGTTTGTGCAACTTACACGCACACCAAACACGGCAGATACATCACCCCCGACGCATCAACTCACTGGTGAAGCATTGACCTTCGCTGCGAACATGCTCGTCGGAATGAGCGAATCAGAACCCGCTGTCAGTGGTATTAATAGATACCTGCAATATGGAAAGTGGTTTGATCCTGCCGATGCCAGCGAATGGCCCACAGAGTGGCCCTATGCGATTGTCCTCCCCAAAGGGATGGCAGAATTGCTGAAAATTACCGAAAGCGATATGGGTAAGGCTACCGTTTCTGTCTACGGCGCCGACTTCACCGTCGTCGGTGTTCTTGGCATCGGGTTCAAGGACCTCACTGATAACGATGGAGAAGAACTTACACCCGTCGATTATCAGTTGATGCAACAACAACGCAGTCGGGGTGCTACTGGTGATGAGACACTTGAGGGTGAATTGCAGAAATATCTCCACCTCACGCCAGACAGTATCGCTATTCTGCCTTATGAGGTTGTCATGAACCAAGGCGGCACGCTCCGCAGCGTCGCCGTTAACATGGAACCGCGAGAAGATGATCCGAAACTGCTGGGAGCAACTGATAAATTGGATCTCATCATGGCTCCGCTCATGAACCGTATCGCACTTGATTTCTTCGTCGGACGCGATAAAGATACATACCTCTATAGCAGTATCGGGATGACCAGTTTCAGTGGAATGGGTAACCTATTCGTGCCGATTTTGATTGCCGCACTCATTGTACTCAACACGATGCTCGGGGCAGTTTATGAACGTGTCCGAGAGATCAGTATTTACAGTTCTGTCGGCCTCGCGCCTGTACATATCGCTTTCCTCTTCCTTGCCGAGGCATGTGTATACGCTATCGTCGGGGCGGTGTTGGGTTACCTCATGGGACAAGCAATTGCCACAACCCTTGTACATTTCGGATGGCTCGCTGGGTTGACGCTCAACTATTCATCGATGTCAACCGTTGTCGCAACGATTATCGTCATGATTGTGGTCCTGCTGAGTACACTCTATCCAGCGGTCAAAGCTTCACGGATGGCTGTCCCTGATATTGAACGTAAGTGGAAACTCCCAGAACCCGAAGGCGACATATGGCACTTCAACCTACCTTTCACCGTGCTGGAAGAGGAAGCACTCGGCTTGAACATTTTTATGCGTGACTATTTTGAGGCACACTCAGATGAATCCGCAAGCGACTTCTACACCGACCAGGTCGCGTTCAGCAAAACCGGAGAAGACTTATACCAAATCGGTATGATGGTATGGTTGGCACCCTACGACTTGGGTGTGAGCCAATCAATTCAATTCGTTACATCTCTAGTCGGTGGCGAAGAGGAAGATCTCTTCAAAATCACATTGGATGTACATCGAGAGAGTGGCGAGATCGCTTCTTGGAAACGTGTCAACCGCCGATTCCTCAACCTGCTACGGAAGCAGCTGCTTATCTGGCGGACGTTCAGTGTTGATATTCGTTCAGAATTCCATGAACGTGGTAGAATCGAAGGTACAGATACATCAACCGAAGAAACATCGCAAATGGATCCAGCACTGACACCAGCGAACTGAGGTTTTTTAAACTATTAAATCTAGGCTGCCCTCCACTACGTTTCGGGCAGGTTTTCGGTGAAGTCCAAACGAAAATTAGGACCATGTAATAGTTTCCAAACCCAACACAGAATTAACCAGAAACCATCGTGAAACGTAGTGGAACGATGCTCAGAGGACCATAGTTAAAAAATGGAAAAAGTAGCAAGTAGTATCATTATCATCGGCACCTTCTTATGGCTGTTCAGTATTTTCGCACTTGAAGGGCGTTGGCAGTGGCAGATGTTCTCGGCTCTTGTGTTGATAGTTGGTATCTTCTGCGCACATTTCTGGGAAGAGCTACGAGACACCGACAGTACCAAAGAGTCAGGTGACGAGTGAGAATTAGTTGTCAGTCATCAGTTGTCGGTTGTCAGAAAGAATGGGTTCTTACCGATAACTGATAAGCGATAACCGATAACTAATAAAAGGAGAACATTCAATTTGGCGAGAGAAAGAGTATCACAAGCAGATGAATGGCAAGCTTGGGCACAGCGATACGACATCGAAGGGGGTATTCGTACCTTTGAGTCGGGGTTGACGGTTAAAGTGTTTATTGGAGCACTTTTCGTTGGCTTGCTGATGATGCCAGGTTCCATTTATCTCAGTTATGTATCCGGCGAATCCGGTGCTGGTGCAGCACCTTGGGTTGCGGTAATTCTTTTCACTGAACTCGCACGGCGTTCCTTTACAACCGCCCGGCGACAGGAGCTCTATATGCTCCTCGGGTTAACAGGCGCAGCCGTCGGGAGTGGGATGCAGTACCGAAACTTTATCTGGTACGCCTACTTCATCAATACCCCGCAGGCGGCTTCCTATGAAATCGCAGACAAAATACCGGAGTGGGTTGTACCCGCAGGCGATTCTGTTGGTGTGCTTACGCGGAGTCTATTACATCCAGACTGGCTCCTACCTATTGGTATCTACCTTGTAGGTAAACTCCTCGGAACATTGCGATCTGTCAGTGGGGAGTACATTTTGTTCCGGCTCACGGCGGACCTTGAACGACTTCCATATCCGATGGCACCAATCAGTGCACAAGGGGCAACCGCATTAGCTGAAACAACTGGAAAAGAAGAGACTTGGCGATGGCGAGTCTTCTCTATCGGATCTATGGCAGGACTCATCTGGGGATTCCTCTATATCGGTGTACCTGCGCTCACCGGTGTCATGATGAGCCAACCGATTCAGATTCTGAAGATCCCGTGGATAGATTTTACACAGAGTATTGAAGGTTTTGCACCAACAGGTGTGTTCGCTGTCCGAACTGACTTCGGACAGATGCTCATCGGGTTCGTGATGCCCTTCCCGATTGTCATGGCAGAGTTCATCAGCGCAATGGCATCGCAATTCATCTTGAACCCGCAAATTCTCTACCGGTTTGAGGTTCTCCACCAGTGGAAACCTGGTCTGGATGTTCGCGGTGTCGGGCTGTTCAACGGACTGGATTTCTGGATGAGTTACGGTATGGGAAAATCTTTTAGCCTCGCACTTGTCGGCATGGCGGCTTCGATCCCCATGCTCTTTAAACTGCGGAGATCCAAAAAGACCGCAGGCGAACGCGGCTCCTTCGCTACGCCTCCGAACCGTGGTGATTTCCCGATATGGTTGATGGGATTAAGGTGGGTCATCGGTATGGCTGGATTCGTCTGGCTTATCCACTGGATGGTGCCTAATTTCCCGTTAAGCTTTTTATTGGGGTATGCATTCCTCTACACGCCGCTTAATTCGTATATTACCGCACGGACTTTCGGCGTCTTAGGACGCGACCTCTTTGAAATACCGTACCTGCACGAAATTACCTTTATTTTGAGCCGATACGAGGAGGTAGATATCTGGTTCGCACCACTGCCAGACGAAGATTACGGGCGTGGTACACAGGGTTGGCGAGTACTTGAATTGACAGGCACAACTTTCACTTCAAACCTTGCTGGCAAACTCCTGATTATGCCAATCCTGATCGTTAGTGGAGTTGTGGTACTTCATTTTATCTGGAAGATTGCACCTATTCCGAGCGCTCAGTACCCGTTCGCACAGATGATGTGGCCCATTAACGCCACAAACGAATGTCTCTGGAAAACTTCGCTGCGGGATGGAAATAGCCAGATGCTTCAAGCAATTCGCGGCGATTATGTTGCTGCCGGGTTCACCTCAAGCCTCGCCATCTATGGCATGTTGTGGGTCTTCAAACTACCCTCAATGTGGTTCTACGGCATTATCGGTGGTATTGGTGCTGATCCGGGTAGTATGATTGCACGGCTACTCGGTGCGATTATCGGGCGATTCTACATGATCAAGCGATTCGGGATGCGCCGTTGGTATATGTTCAATCCGGTGCTTGCCGCTGGATTTGCTTGTGGGGTCGGTCTCATCGGTATGGGGACCGTTGCTATTGCCCTCGTCTCCAAAGCCGTCATTGTAAAACCGTTTTAATAGTTGTCTGTTATCGGTTCTCAGTTTTCAGTAGCAGTAGGAGATTGATAACCGATAACCATTCATTTGACAACTGTAGTAAAATCTGAAAAATATGTAGACATTTCAGAGGGCAACAGATCCATCCCCTCCTTCGCTGGCGGGGTTTGTAACCTCGCCATTCCGTTGATGTATAGGCAATTGTAGATTTTACTATAATATGCCGACTCCCGATGGCTGACAGCTAATACTCTGACTACTGATAACTGACAACTGACAACTATACAAAAATGGACTGGACTATTTTTGGCTGGGCAGGCATACAACTCGAAATACCCACTACATGGGAACTTAGCGGACTCAGCGGAGATCAGAAAACAGGCTATCTCCGACTTGATGACGGAGATATGCCACGCCTTGAACTCAAATGGGCGCATACGCGGCGCAAAAAGCCGGATCTCCAGGCAACACTTGACGAATATTTCAAGTTGATTCGCAAGACCTACAAAAAAGGCACTGAACTCTCTTTCCGCCGGAACGCCAACCTCATTAAAGATGATGAACTCTTTGAGGGATATACTGTCCTCGGTTTTAGTTGGAAGGGGAGTATCCGCGCCAATGGGTTGATTTTCCACGTCGGAAAACGGGTCACAATCGTACAGGTGATGGGACGGCTCAAAGAGAACTGGCGACCCACGGTACTCCGAGTTTTCCAATCAATTGTAGACCGTAGTGAGGCATCACAGACTTTGTGGAGTGCCTACGGGCTCAAGTTGGGTGTGCCGAAAGAATACAAATTGGAACGTCAGAAGCTGCTCAGCGGCTATCTACTCTTTGCGTTTGCCGCAAAACCGGTGCGTTTTCAAACTGCTATAAAGGTCGCTAAATTGGTACGGAACCGCCTACGAAAGACGAACGGTTCTGGCGGAAACATGGGTTTTACACTACCCGACAAAGGACGCCTGAGTGTTGAACGATACGGACCGGCTGAGGTAATGCTCGGCGACTATAAAAACGATCCGAACCCACTGGAAGCATGGTTTCGCGCCAAATACGCAAAAGCGATTCGCGGCTATGGGTTTGAGGTGACCTCTCACATAGATGCAGATGATGAACGTCTGACACTTGTTGGAGAACAGACACGACTCTACGATGGCGTACCGTTCAGTCCCGTGTTGATACTTGATAAGCTTTCCAAACGGACAGCACTTGTGTTTCATCTCTGGCGATGCAATCATTCCAACCGTATTTATGTCATCCAGTCCATCGGGAGCAACAATGCGTACCCGATTGTCCAAAAGGTCGCTGAAAGCATTGAATGCCACTAATAGTTTTCGGTTGTCAGTTAGGAGGGGTGGGGTGATAATCCACCCTTGTCTGGAGACTCCAAACAGGATGGGACTGTTACCCAGGTTTTCGACTGTTACTAGTCTGACCGAAAACTGATAACCGAAAACCGATAACTATAAAAAAATGATCAACAGACTCCTTTACACACTCAAACTCAAAAAACGTCCGGACATGGACCGAACACAGGTCATGAAGATGTTTCCTGTGCGGAATCAGTTGATAACCTGGGAGATAGACGACAAAGGCGAAGCCGCGCTCGTCATCCCACAGAAAGAGACACTCTGGATACGACTCCTCAGTAAACTCTTCATGCTCCCTGGAAAAAGGGTGATTGTGCTCGATTCTATCGGAACTTACGTGTGGCAGATGTGCGACGGCAAGCATACGATTTCGCAGATTATCAAGGGAATCCAAAATCAGTACCAATTGACACGAAAAGAGGCGGAAACCTCGCTCTTTACATTTATGCAGCAGCTCGGCAAACGGAACTTCATACAGTTCGCTATTCCGCAACAGAACGCATCAGCAGCAACTCTGGAACCCGAACCTGCAAAACCGGGACTTCTTGGATTCCTACAGAAACGGTAGAAGTCGTTATCGGTGTTCGGTTGTCAGTAGTCGGTTAAGAGGTTTCTGAGTCAGATAAATTTTTCTTTAATTAATGTGTTCAAAAGCAACTTCTAATTTATAGTAAAATCAGAAAATACGTTGACACTTCGGCGAACAAGAGTTCCCTCTTTCGCTGGCGGGGTTTGTAACCCCGCCTACCCCAATGTCCAAGTAATTGTAGATTTTACTATATAACGTGAGTTTGATAATAAAAATCTGCGTGTAGACGAGGGGTTGGCTTAGCCAAAGCAACTCTTAACTGACGACTGAAGACTGGCAACCAATAAGGAGAGAAAAATGAACGAACAAACAGGAAATGGTGATGTTGGCGCGACTTTAGCCGAAACACCGGAACGCCTCGAGCGTCTCATTCCTAAGGAAAACACAGTCCGCGTCCGAAACCTCATCAAACGGTACGAGATGGGTACCCAGACTGTTGATGCGCTCCGCGGTGTCAATTTCCAAATCCAGCGCGGTGAATACATCTCAATCATGGGACCCTCCGGTTCCGGGAAATCAACGCTCTTCAATATGATTGGCGGACTCGACAAACCCACTGAAGGTAGAGTCTACATTGACGAAGTGGACATCGCACAACTCGATGCCTACGAACTCGCATGGCTCCGCTGCCGAAAGATTGGTTACATCTTTCAGTCGTTTAATCTCATTCCTGTTATGACAGCACTCGAAAACGTCTCACTTCCGATGATTTTCGCCGGTATGAGTGCTGACGAGAGCAGAGAGAAAGGCGTTAACCTCCTCTCACTCGTTGGACTCGGTGACCGCGTGCAGCACAAGCCGTTAGAACTCTCCGGTGGGCAGCAGCAACGCGTCGCTATCGCACGCTCCCTCGCAAACGACCCAGCGATTGTCCTCGCCGATGAACCGACGGGAAACCTGGACACCAAAACTGGATTAGAAATTATTGCCTTACTCCGTCGCCTCAACGGTGAAAACGGTGTAACCATTATCACAGCGACCCACGACCATAAGATGTTAGATGTTTCCGACCGTATCTTCCACATGGCGGACGGCAAAGTGGAAAAAATTGAATCTCGCGATGAAATTGACCTCCGCGTCGGTAAATTAGACGGTGAAGAAGTCGGGTAATCTTGCCATCTTGGTAGTATTTGGAGTGTTTGGCGGAACATGTCGTTTAAGGAGTGTTGGGTTGTCTATTGACATCACTCTTCTCGGTTCTCAGTTGTCTTAAAGTACTGATAACTGAGAACCGACAACTGAAAATCATTCAAATGAGTATCTACAAACGCTTAGGCATCCGCACAGTTATTAACGGCAACGCAACGCTCACGCGACTCGGTGGCTCTATTATGCCACCTGAAGTCGTCGCCGCGATGGCTGACGCTTCCAAGCACTTCGTAGACATTATCAAACTCCAAAAACGAGTCGGTGAAGAGATCGCAAAACTCACCCACAACGAAGCCGCTTATGTCTCTTGTGGTGCCGCCGCTGGCTTGACGCTCAGCACCGCTGCATGTATTACCGGACTTGATGCCGCGAAGCGTGAGAAATTGCCCTATCTCGACGCGTCAATGAAGAACGAAGTCATTGTCCATCGCCACGGTCGCGTCGGATACGACTTTGCCGTACGCCAAGTCGGTGTCACATTCGTGGAGATAGGCGACGAAAACGGAACGACTCCCACCGAATTAGAAAACGCCATTACCAAAAAAACCGCCGCCATCTTCTACTTCGCGAATCCCGGTAGAGAACATCTCTGGGTCCCTTATGAAGAAGCCATCGCAATTGCAAAAAGGCACGATGTCCCACTTATTGTTGATGCTGCAG